>JAFAFF010000030.1 GCA_023423605.1 Pseudomonadota bacterium | reverse complement strand
AACCCTCGCTGGCGCTGACGCTGGGCGGCCACCACCATTTCCATGGCCTGCGCCTGCCGGGCGTGGAGCTGCTGCTGGAACTGCTGTCGCTGGTGGAACAACGCCCGGACATCAGCACCGGCGCCCTGCTGGAACACTTCGACGGACGCGAAGAACAGGCGTCGCTGCACACGTTGGCAGCACAGAGCCTGGCCGGCGACGAAGCGATGTGGACCCAGGAACTGCACGACGCGGTGGCGCAGCTGGAGAAGCAGCTGCTGCTGCAGCGCCTTGATGAACTCCTGGCAAAGCAACGCGCACAGGGCCTGGACGACACCGACAAATACGAACTGCGCGAACTGCTGAAAGCCCGTGCCAGCATCCGCCTGTAACCCCCAGACAGGGGGACGGAGGTGGTTGATTGCAGTTAACCGCCTCCGTCCCCCTTTTATCGGAGCCTTTACACCATGACTCGCTGGTGGTCGCGACTGCGGCCGGACAACTTCACCCTGGCCCTGCTGGGCACCGTACTGCTGGCTTCGCTGCTGCCGATGAAGGGCGCCGCCTCGATGGTGCTCGATGACATCACCAACATCGCGATCGCGCTGCTGTTCTTCCTGCACGGCGCGCGCCTGCCACGCCAGGCCGTGATCGGCGGCATGCTGCACTGGCGTCTGCACCTGGTGATCCTGACCTGCACGTTCGTGCTGTTTCCGCTGCTGGGACTGCTGTTCCATCCGCTGTCGGGCTGGCTGCTGACGCCCGAGCTGTACCTGGGTGTGCTGTTCCTGTGCACCCTGCCCTCCACCGTGCAGTCGTCCATCGCCTTTACATCGATTGCCCATGGCAACGTCCCCGCCGCGGTGTGCAGTGCATCACTGTCCAGCATCCTTGGCGTGTTCCTTACGCCCCTGCTGTTGACGCTGCTGGCCGGCACGCAGGGCGGCCTGCACAATCCTCTCGAAGCGATCGGCAGCATCATGCTGCAGTTGCTGGTGCCGTTCGTGGCCGGTCATCTGCTGCGCCCTTGGATAGCCGGCTGGGTGGAGCGGCAGCGCGGCCTGCTGCGCTACACCGATCAGGGCACCATCCTGCTGGTGGTATATGCCGCGTTCGGCGAGGCGGTCATCGAAGGACTGTGGTCGAAGACGCCGCTGCTTTCACTGTTCACGGTGGCGATCGTGGCGGCGGTGCTGCTCGGCATCGCCATGCCGCTGATCACGCTGACCGCACGCCGGCTGCATTTCAACCGCGAGGATGAAATCGCGATCGTGTTCTGCGGTTCCAAGAAGAGCCTGGCCACCGGCGTGCCGATCGCCAAGGTGCTGTTCGCTGGCGGCAGTCTGGGCGCCATCGTGCTGCCGGTGATGATCTACCACCAGATCCAGCTGATCGTCTGCAGTGTCATCGCGCAGCGGTATGCGCGGCGCTCGGGGTAGAAGCCGCTTCTGCTTGGGCAGGTTTTCCTCGGCGGCAGTCAGTCGGCGATGACCGAAGCAATATCCTGCAACGTCCTGCCCATCTTTGCCGGGTCGCCTTCACCTGTTGCCGTCAAGCTGAACGCCTTGCCATCCAACGCCCATGCCAGCGTCGCCCGCGCACGTCCATGCCCATCTTCCTGCAACTCGATCTGAGCAGGACTGCCGTTGATCATTGCGTTGACAGATTCCGCAAATACCTCGATGACCATCCCCGAGGCCCTGAAATTTTCTTCGTTGAGTGCAACGATACCCAGTCCCTTGACCCGGAAATAGCGGGTCAATCCGGATGATCTGACGCCATCCAATGCCCCGCTGGGCTCCATGCCGATGACCTCCGCATTGGCCAGCAACGTTCCCTGCAAGGTAGTGGGCGGGTTGGGCAGACGCTGACGGAGGACGGCGGACGAACGTTGTGCGACGGGAAGAGTGGCGAGCAATTCAGCCTCGGAGGGAATGGTCCCCGTTGGGACGCGGATCACCGCCCCCTTGCTGCTGCTTGCTTCGTTCCTCAGCCGCGTCTTGACCTCATCAGGCGCATCAAGATCCTCGATAGGCACGATGCGATAAGCACCTTCCTTGCCGCCCGGCCTCGCAGTCAATCGATCGTCGGCCAGGGCAGCGCTCATCGCGCGATCGCTCAGCCATTTACCTACGGGATCCAGCGATTGCTGCTGCACATTGGCGCATGTCATGGGCAGCACCAATAGGACGGAAGTGACCCTGTATCGATTCCTCATGACGATCACCGTTCCAACGGGTTGCAGTCGGTGGCTGCCGTACCCTCCAACGCGAGCCAACTCGCGCTTTGTACTACCTTGGGACATGGATTACTGGGCATACGCCCGTGTCCTTTGGATGCCGGTCGCTTGGCGTACGAATCATCACGGAGCTCTCCCACAGATGGCGCGAGTAGCGACACGCGGGAATCACCTGCGGTGTTCCCCGCGGATTCTTCGAAAACCAAGAGATGATGCAAAGACTCAACAACTTCTGCTCAGGTCATGCTGTTCTGGCGATGGTCCATCACCAGATCCGGCTGATCGTCTGCAGTGTCATCGCGCAGCCGTATACGCGGCGCACCGGATAGAAGCGCCCCGCTGCTCGGCCGTCCGTCAAAGCACTGGGCACCGCTTGACTCGATCAGAGCAGGCAAAGCAGGCATGCCGGTTGGCGGAATCCATCGTCGGAAAGCGGAAAGCGTGACGACCAACGGTCGTCACCCACCAACGGTCGTCATCCACCAATGTTTCTCACCCACCAATACTTCTCATCCATCAGGTCCCCCGCATGGGAGGGGCACTACACCCAGGGCAATATCCAGTGGTCCACCAGCAGGAACGCGAACAGCGCCATCAGGTAGACCACCGACCAGTTGAACATCTTCATGGAGAAGAGTTCATCCGGCGGATCCTGCATGCGCCAGGCATACCAGAGGAACACGGCGTTGAGGACGATCGCGCCGCCCAGGTAGAACACCCCGCTCATGCCCACCGCATAGGGCAGCATGCAGATGATGGCCAACACCACCGAGTACGCCAGAATCTGCCGGCGCGTATGCACCACGCCGTGCGTCACCGGCAGCATCGGGATCTTCGCCTTGGCATAGTCTTCGCGGCGGAAGATCGCCAACGCCCAGAAATGCGGCGGCGTCCAGATGAAGATGATCAGCACCAGCAGGGCCGAGTACCACCAGTCTGAAGCGGTCTGCATGCCGGTGACGGCGGCCCAGCCCAGCATCGGCGGCATGGCGCCGGCCAGTCCACCGATGACGATGTTCTGCGAGGTGGCACGCTTCAGGTACACGGTGTAGATCACCGCATAGCCGATCAGCGATGCGAAGGTGAGCACCGCGGTAACGACGTTTACCCATACCACCAGCAGGGTCATCGACAGCGCGATGAGGATGCCGGCAAACACCAGCACCTGCCATGGCTTGACCTTGCCGACCACCAGTGGCCGCCACGACGTGCGTGCCATCTGCGCGTCGATCTGTGCATCCAGCAGCTGGTTGATGGCCGCCGCCGCCGAGGCCGCCAGCCAGATGCCGAGGAAACCCAGTACGCCCAGGCGCACCTGTTCCCAGCTCGGCACGCCGGGCACCGCGAGCACCATGCCGACCAGCGCGGTGAAGATGATGAGGGCGACGACCTTGGGTTTGGTCAGGTCCCAGTATTGACGGTAGGTTGCCATGGCGTCAGTCCGGTGCGCGCAGGCGGGCCAGCAGGCTGACCATCACGAACAGCAGCAGCACGGCGCCGCCGTTGTGCATCACGGCCACCGGCAGCGGCAGCGCCATCTTGACGTTGGCGATGCCCAGGCTGATCTGCACAACCAACCCGATGAGCAATGCCGTGGCCCAGCCACGCATGCTCGGTACGCGGAACAGGCGCAGCGCCAGCCACAGCAGATAGACGGCGACCACGATGGCGAACAGGCGGTGTCCCATCTGGATGGCAATGCGCGATGCGCCGTCGAGGATGCCGCCTTCGTAATCCACGCCGATGCCGCGCCACAGGGTGAACCCTTCGGCGTAGTTCTGCTGTGGCCACCACTGGTTGGCGCAACGCGGGAAGTTGTCCAGCGACAGGCTGCCGCCGCCGCAGGCCAACGCCGCATAGTTGGCACTGACCCAGCCGCCCAGCGCGATCTGCGTGACCAGTACGGCGATACCGATGCGCAGCAGCCATTTCAGTTTCGGCGCCTGGACCAGGGTGATCGGCAGGTGGGTTGCCCGCCAGGCCATCCACACCAGCATCGCGAACATCAACATGCCACCCAGCAGGTGGCCCATCACCACGATCGGCTTCAGCAGCAGCGTGACCGTCCACATGCCCAGCAATGCCTGGAAGATCACCACCGCCAGCGTCAGCAATGCAGCACGCGACAGATCGATGTTGTTCCATCTGAGCGCGGCCAGCAGCAGGATCGCTTCACCGACGATGGCCAGGGCGCTGGCCGTGGCGTGCCATCCCATCATGTACAGCGGGATGCCGGCGGCCACCAGCACGCAGGCGCTGATCACCGCGACGCTGCCAAGACGCCGGCGGCGCGTGGCCAGCAGGGCCAGGGTGAGGATTTCAATGCCCAGCGCGCCGGCCAGGAAGCGATGCACCTGTTCGCGCCAGGCCTTGTGGGTTTCCAGTGGGCGGATCTCCGCCGCCGGGTGGCCGATGGTTTCTTCCACGTGCTGCGGCCACGTGGC
>JAFAFF010000027.1 GCA_023423605.1 Pseudomonadota bacterium | reverse complement strand
TTTGTCGATGCGCAGCTGCTGCAGCACTGGCAGCTCACCGATGGCCTGGTGCCGCTGGCCAATCCGCTGTCGGCGGAACTGGCCGTGATGCGCCCGGCCCTGCTGCCCGGCCTGACCGCCACCCTGGGCCGCAATGTCGCCCGCCAGGCCGGCCGCGTGCGCCTGTTCGAGATCGGTCGGGCGTTCACCGCGCAGGCGGGCGATGGCAGCCCGGCGCCGCTGGAAACCCAGCGTGTGGCCGCCGTGGTCTGCGGCGACGCCGAGGCCGTGCAGTGGGGCGTGGCCGCGCGCAAGGTCGATTTCCATGACCTGAAGGGTGATCTGGAATCGCTGGCCGCCGCCAGTGGCGCGGTGCTGGAACTGCGTCCTTCGCAGCGTCCGTTCGGCCATCCGGCCCGTTCGGCGGATGTGTATCGTGATGGCGTGCTGCTCGGCTGGATCGGCCAGATCCACCCGCGCCTGGCACGGGCCATGGACATCGATGTCGACGTCTACGGCCTGGAACTGGACTTGGCGCTGCTGGCCGCCCGCGAGCTGCCGCGCGCTGCCGAACTGTCGCGCTTCCCGGCCGTGCGCCGTGACCTGGCGGTGCTGGCCCCGGCTGCGGTGAGCTGGGCGGACCTGTCAGCGACCGTGCGGCTGGCGGCCGGCCCGCTGCTGCGGGAGCTGGTGCTGTTCGACCGCTACGTTGGCCAGGGGGTCGATCCGGGCTTCAAGAGTCTCGCTATGGGCTTGATTTTGCAGGACAAGTCCCGCACTCTGACGGACCGCGACGTGGACGCGGTGGTGACCGAGGTGGTTGCCGCCATCGAGCGTGAACACCACGCCCGGATCCGCGGCTGAGCGGGTAGCATCCAGGGGTAAGCAGGCGATGGCACTGACCAAGGCCGAGATGGCCGAAAAACTGTTCGACGAAGTAGGGCTGAACAAGCGTGAAGCCAAGGAATTCGTCGACGCGTTCTTCGATGTGCTGCGTGATGCGCTGGAGCAGGGACGCCAGGTGAAACTGTCCGGTTTCGGCAATTTCGATCTGCGGCGCAAGAACCAGCGCCCGGGCCGCAACCCGAAGACCGGTGAGGAAATTCCGATTTCGGCCCGTACGGTGGTGACCTTCCGTCCGGGCCAGAAGCTCAAGGAAAGGGTGGAAGCATATGCTGGATCCGGGCAGTAACCGCGAACTTCCGCCGATTCCGGCCAAGCGTTACTTCACCATCGGTGAAGTAAGCGAGCTGTGCGACGTCAAGCCGCACGTGCTGCGTTACTGGGAAACCGAATTTCCCAGCCTTGAGCCGGCCAAGCGCCGCGGCAACCGCCGCTATTACCAGCGCCACGACGTGCTGATGATCCGGCAGATCCGCAGCCTGCTGTACGAACAGGGCTACACCATCGGCGGTGCACGGCTGCGGCTGGAAGGGGCTGATGCGCGCGAGGAAGCCGCGCTGAGCCAGCAGATCATCAAGCAGGTACGCATGGAACTGGAAGAAGTGCTGCAACTGCTTCGTCGCTGATCCTTTTTTCGTGCTGATCCGCTATACTTCGTGGCCCGCTTCAACGGCGGGGCAACATCGCAGACATGTCGGGGCGTAGCGCAGCCTGGTAGCGCATCTGCCTGGGGGGCAGAGGGTCGTCGGTTCGAATCCGGCCGTCCCGACCACTGCGATTCAAGCGAAAGGCTCGTGCAGCAATGCGCGGGCCTTTTTCGTGCGTGCGCTACGGCAGAACCGGGCCCTGCCTGGCCAATGCGGCAAGGTCCTCCGCTGGCAGCGGACGCGCCAGCGGGAATCCCTGGACCTGGTCGCAGCCAAGCTCGGTCAACGCCTGCAGTTGCGCAGGGATTTCCACTCCCTCGGCAACGGTGCGGTATCCCAGCCCTCTGGCCAGCTCGACGATCGCTTTCACCTTCAGCCGGGCACTGACATCGAGGGCGATGCCATCGATAAGCGATTTATCGATCTTGATGGTGGTAATCGGCAACTGCGACAGATAGCCGAAATTGCTGTAGCCACTGCCAAAATCATCGATGGCGATGCGCACGCCTGCGGCAGCGAGCATTCCGAGCTCTTCTCCTGCTACGGTGTCGGCCCGCAGCCATTCGCCTTCGGTGATCTCGATCTCCAGCGCCGACGGTGGCAGGCCACGCTCGCGCATTTGCTGCAGCAGGCGACCGGCCATGCCCTCGGTGGACAGGTCGGATGCCGCCAGGTTGATCGAGAGCGACAGCTCCAGCCCGCCTGCCATCCAGGCCTGCAGCTGATCCAGCGCCTTGTTGATCACCCAGCCACTGAGCATCGGCATCAACGCCGTGCGTTCCAGAACCGGAATGAATTCATCCGGCCCGACCGGGCCCATCCGTGGATGCGTCCAGCGGATCAAGGCCTCTGCCGACACGAAGTGCCTGCTGGCGGTATCCAGGCGGGGCTGGAACACCAGGTGGAACTCATCGCGCCGCAGGCCTGCTTCGGCGTCGGCGGCCAGGCGGTATCCGCGTCGCTGGTGTTCGTCCCGTTTTTCCGAGTACCAGCAATAGTCCCGCCGATGGCTGATGGATGCCTGCAAGGCAACCAGCAACTTGCGCAGCACATCATTACTGCCGTCCAGTTCCGGCACGATGGCGCAGATGCCGACGTGGAACTGCGGCGACATCGGCACGCCCGCCGCCATCACCGGCCGTATGACCCGTGCCTTCAGTTCGCCCAGCAGATCCTCCACGTCCGTGGTCGCTGGCAGGTCAAGCAGGAATGCGAAGCGGCTCACACCGACGTGATAGACGGTGGCGACATCCTCCAGCGCCAGCCGCACACGCACGCCGGAACGATGGATCATCGCCTCCAGTGGTCGCATGCCCAGGGCCTGGCCCGCGGCATCCAGGCGGGGAACGTCCTGTACATCCAGCAACACAGCGTAGAGCTGCGGGTGCGTGGCACGCGCCGCCAGTCCATCGAAATCGATATGGAACTGGTGCCGGTTGGGCAATCCGCTGACCGGGTCCTGGCGGCCGGACAACCGACGCAGTTCCAGCTGGCTCATGACCATGTCGGCCAAGGTCTGAAGATGCGCTTCGTCATCCGTCGAAAAGCTGCGCGGCAGCCGATCCATGATGCAGACCGCACCGATGGCGACGCCATTCTTCGCGACCAGCGGTGCACCTGCGTAGAAGCGCAGCGCCGGTGGCCCCGCCACCAGCGGGTTGTTCCTGAAGCGTTCGTCCGCGGCAAGGTCGGTTACCACCAGCACGCCGGGAGAGGCGATGGTGTGCGAGCAGATCGCAGTGCGGATCTCGGTCCCTTCCATGTCCAGCCCGACGCGGGAGATGAAATGCTGCATGCGTGCATCGATGATCGACACCAGGGCGACCGGGGCCTGGAATGTGCGGGCCGCGAGTCGCGTGATGCGATCCAGTGACGCACCTGCCGCCGCGTCCAGAACCTGGAGCGCATTCACGGCCATCATCCTTTCCTGGGACTTCAGTTCCTGTGACATGCGTGACATCAGTTGGAGGCTTGGAGGGGCGGCAGGACCTGGCCGCGTTGCATCATCGTCCGCCATTGGCGGCGTCCGGCACAGATGCCCGAACGTGATCTGGTTAATGATTCAGGTGGACAACCGGAACACGCTCATGTCCTGCGACCGGCACCATCGCATGCCCCGAGGCCCTGACCGCCCGCGTCGGCGACAGGAGGGGCAGGCACGGAGGTGGTCCAGCAGACGACAGGGGCGCACCGGCGAAGACGACAACAACAGCCTGCATCGGCCCGCATCAAGGCAGCGTTTACGACCCTGCACCTCATACGGTGGCTGCTTCACCGGACAGCGGTCACGCACCTGCGGTAATGTACGGCGTCAGGGCAGACACATGCCGTCATCTCCGGGTGGCGGCAGCTGCTGTTGAAACGTACCACCCGCTTCACAACCCGAGAGCACGGTCCCCCCATGAGCACTTCCCACACCCCTGCGGTGCCTCGCGCCGCGGTCCCTGCCGATCTTCGGCGTTCGGTGTCCAATACCCTGAAAGGTTCCGCCGGCAATCTCGTCGAATGGTATGACGTCTACGTCTATTCGGTGTTCGCCAAGTATTTCGAATCGCAGTTCTTCTCGCCTGACGACAAGAATTCCACGCTGTACGTCTGGGCGATCTTCGCCGCGACCTTCCTGATGCGGCCCATCGGCGCCTGGTATTTCGGCCGCTTCGCCGACCGCTATGGCCGGCGCCTGGCGTTGACGGTGTCGGTCAGCGTGATGGCCGCCTGCTCGTTCCTTGTTGCCATCACGCCGACAGCGGCGTCGATCGGCATAGGGGCGGCGATCATATTGCTGTTCGCGCGCCTGCTGCAGGGCTTTGCGACCGGCGGCGAATACGGTGCCAGCGCCACCTACATGTCCGAAGCGGCGGTGCCGGGCTGGCGCGGCTTCCTGTCCTCGTTCCACTACGTCACCCTGGTGGGTGGCCATGTGCTGGCGCAGGCGGTGCTGCTGGTGATGCTGCTGGCGTGGGACACGTCGCATGTCTCCGAATGGGGCTGGCGCGTGGCCTTCGGTATCGGTGGCATCGGCGCACTGGTGGTGTTCTGGCTGCGACGCACCATGGATGAATCCTTGAACGAGGACTCCATCGAGGCGGCCAGGGAAGGCAAGGCCAAGGCCAGCGGCTCGCTGCGCGAGCTGTTCGTGAACCAGTGGCGTCCGCTGCTGCTGTGCTTCCTGATCACCGCTGGCGGTACCGTGGCGTTCTACACCTACACCATCAACGGCCCGAAGATGATCCAGACTGCCTTCGCCGGCGACGACGTGATCACCGGTACGCTGATCAACCTCGGTGTGCTGACCTTCCTGGTGCTGCTGCAGCCACTGGGCGGCCTGATCTCCGACCGCATCGGCCGCAAGAGCCTGCTGGTGTTCTTCGGCGTGGGTGGCGTGCTGTATACGTGGTACCTGATCGATGCGCTGCCCAAGGCAACCTCGGCGTGGTCGGCGTTCCTGATCCTGGCCATCGGCTTCGTGTTCCTCACCGGTTACACCTCCATCAATGCAGTGGTGAAAGCCGAGCTGTTCCCGACCCACATCCGTGCACTGGGCGTCGGCCTGGGCTACGCGCTTGCGAACTCGCTGTTCGGTGGTACCGCGCCGTTGCTGTACCAGGGCGCGCTGGCCAGCGGTCGCGTGGATCAGTTCGTGATCTACATCACCGTGGTGATTGCGGTGTCGCTGGTGGTCTATATCTTCTTCCTGAAGAACAAGGGGCCGAACTGGCTGGATGGCACCCGCTGACCCCGCATGATGAGGCCGGCCCGGCTGGCTTGCGGAAAACCAGAAAGGCCCGCGCAGCGATGCGCGGGCCTTTCCATTACTTGCCTGCAGATCGCACTGACGCGATATGCACATCGTCTTTACAGCGCCAATGCCGGCCGTGTCGCATGCTGCCTCCGTCCGCCGCAGATGCGGTCGCCTTCCCCCATTGGAGTACGCATGAATACACCCGGCACACCGAAAACGTCCTCGCGCCAGCGCCGCTATCTGCTGATCGCCCTGGCGGTCTTCGTTGCGGTGTTCGTCGTCACCTTGTTCATCCGCTGGTGACCGCCATGCAGGCCGGCGCGCTCAATGCGTGCCGGTGTTCGAATACAGGTTGATCACCAGCACGCCGGCGCAGATCAGGCCGATGCCGAGCAGGGCGGGTCCGTCCAGGCGCTGTTTGAACACCACCAGCCCGATGATGGAGATGAGCACGATGCCCACGCCGGACCAGATGGCATAGGCGATGCCGGTAGGGATCGAACGCATGGTCAACGACAGCAGGTAGAAGCAGGCCGCGTAGCTGAGCATGGAACCAGCTGCCGGCGCCCAGCGTGTCATGCCGTCCGAAGCCTTCAGCAACGAGGTGCCGATGACTTCCAGCACGATGGCGGCGGCCAGGTAGCAGTAAGGATTCATGGCGTGGGCAGCAGGGCAAAGCGCGGCTGCATTCCCTCGTCGCCAGGCACGCTTTCCACGAACATGTCGTAGGGACGGACCCACAGGCCGCCCTCGCCGTACAGGGCACGGTACAGCACCATCGGTTGCAGGGTCTCGCTGCTGCGGACCACATCCAGCACGTCGTACAAGCCACCCTTGAAGTGGCGATAGCGGCCCTTGGGCAACGAAGGGAGGGCGGGGAGATCGGTCACGGGCAATCCGGATGGCAAGGCAACCGGCCGATTTTCGAATGCCGCGGCCGGTGTCGTCCAGCGGAAGACGAAGGCAATCCGCCGATGGCTATTTGAACAGGGTGGCGCGTAGCAGTTCACCCATCAGGATCACGTAGCTGGCGATGAAGTAATACTTGAGAAGCGATGGATGCTGTAGCAGGAAGGTGCGCATGTGGAAGGGGCCCCTGTTTGTATACGCAGTGTGAAATCAACACGCGGTCATGGCAAGGGGCCTGGCAGTGCACATCCGTGAACCTGCTCAGCGAGGTGATGGAGGGCGGTGACCGCGTCGTTTTCAGACCGGACTGATTCGGAACGCGACGACCCTTGCCTAGTCTTTGCAGCACGAACCCGGTGTCGCAATCGCCACGGGACGCTGTACCGGATCTTTCCCTTCCAGGAGCACTGCCATGGTCATTACCGTCCAGCACGTCCAGCGCCAGTGGCGCATCGTCCATCCGTGTTCGCCGGCCCGGGCGTTCGACCGTGGCGCGGATGCCTTCGATGCCGCGGCCGAACTGGCCCGCGAGCATCACCAGCGCACCGGACAGGCGGCCGCCGTCCGCGTGGAAGCCTTCGCCACCGGCATCGAAGCGGTGCGCTACGGCTGAGCCGGGCAGACGTGGGCGGTGCGGCCGGCGCGCATGCGAGCCAGGACCCACGCTCTGGAAATCAGAAAATCCTGATAGCGGAGCAGCAGGGTGCCGGTTACGTTGTGCTGGATCAGGATCGGTGTTTGTGCGGCGTACTTCGCGGTCGAGGCCCACTCAAGGAGAGAGGCGACATGTTGATTCGACTACAGCAACGGGAGCGCCACTGGCGCGTGGTTCATCCGGAAAAGGCCGAAGCGCTGACGTTCCGTGATGGCTGTGCCGTGTTCGATTTCGCCGCGGCGCTGGCGAAGGAACAGCATGCCCGCAGCGGCGAGCCCTGCGCAGTGCGGGTGGAAGTGTGCGACGCCTACGTGGACGCGGCACATTTCGATTGATCTCCCTGCGCTGAGCACACATGCAATCGACCGGCCAGTGCGGGATGCCCTGATCGGATATCCCCATTCAGTTTGCTTCCGGATACTTGAATGACGTCCCGCATTGTCGCGCCACCCCCTCTGTGCGCGGCCGCGTGGATGCGCGATGCTCGGCCCATGTCGCCCCCGGAGGTATTGCATGACCCGCAAGCTGATTCCTGCCTTCCCTCGCAGTGCGGGCCTCGTTCCCGCGCTGTGCCTTCCGCTTCTGCTCGGTGCCGGCGCCATAGCGACCGCCGACGCGCAGAACCGCGGGCCCTATTACAACGATGGAGGCGTCGCCAGCGTACGTTGCGAATCCATCAACAACCGGCCGAAGGAATGCCGCCTTGACGGCCGCGCGCGGCTGGTACGGCAGTTGTCCGGTTCGGCCTGCGTGGAAGGCCGCAGTTGGGGCCAGGGTCGCGGCGGTGTCTGGGTCAACCATGGCTGCCGGGCCGAGTTCGTGGCCGAACGTGGGCGTCCATCGCGGCCGGGACAGGGCAACCGTCCCGGCAATGGACACGGCAACGGCTGGGGTTCCACCGCGCAGGTGGTGGACTGCGATTCCAATGACCGTCGCCAGCGTCGCTGCAACATGACCATCCGCAGCGATGCGCGCCTGCTGCGGCAGAAGTCCGGCTCCGCCTGCATCGAAGGCCAGAGCTGGGGCTGGGACCGCAACGGGCTGTGGGTGAGCAATGGCTGCCGCGGCCAGTTCCAGGTGCGGTGACGCCGGGCATTGCCGTCGCCCGGCGGTATCGGATCAGCCAGCGGCGCTGATCCGGCCGCCGGCCACCTGCAGTTCCGGCCAGCGCTTCAGTACCGCCGCACGGATGCCATCGGCGTCGATGCCGGCTTCAGCCAGCAGGTCTTCCCGGCTCGCATGGTGCTGGAAGGCATCCGGCAGGCCCAGCTGCAGCATCGGCTTCAGCACGCCTTCGGCGCTCAACAGTTCGGCCACGGCCGAGCCGGCGCCGCCGGCAACCACGTTGTCCTCGATGGTCACGAACGCATCGTGGCTGGCAGCCAGTTGCAGGATCAGTTCGCGATCCAGCGGCTTGATGAAACGCATGTTGGCCACGCTCAGGCCCAGTTCGCGACCCACCTGTTCGGCTGCCGGTACCACGCTGCCGAAGGCCAGCAGGGCGACGCGGCTGCCCGCCACGCGCTGTTCGCCCTTGCCGATGGGCAGCGTGGACAGGTCACTGCCGGCGTCGATGCCGGTACCGCTGCCGCGTGGGTAGCGCACGGCGGCCGGGCCCGGATGCTGCAGGCCCGTGCTGAGCATCTGCCGGCATTCGGCTTCGTTGGAAGGCGCCATCACCACCATGTTCGGCACGCAGCGCAGGAAACTCAGGTCCAGGTTGCCCGCATGGGTGGCACCGTCGGGCCCGACCACGCCGGCACGGTCGATGGCGAACAGCACGTCCAGGTTCTGGATGGCCACGTCGTGCACCAGCTGGTCGTACGCGCGCTGCAGGAAGGTCGAGTAGATGGCCACCACCGGCTTTGCGCCCTGGGTGGCCATGCCCGCCGCCAGCGTCACCGCATGCTGTTCGGCGATGGCCACATCGAAATAGCGCTGCGGGAATTCGCGGCTGAAACGCACCAGCCCGGAGCCTTCGCGCATCGCCGGGGTGATGCCGTGCAGGCGCGGTTCGGCGGCGGCGGCATCGCACAGCCAGTCGCTGAACACATCGGTATAGGTGGGCTTGCGGGCGCCGCTCTTGGCGACCAGCCCCTTGACCGGATCGAACGGCCCCACGGCGTGATAGCCGATCTGATCGCCCTCGGCCGGTTCGTAACCCTTGCCCTTGGTGGTCATCACGTGCAGCAGCTTCGGACCCTTCAGGGTGCGCAGCGTCTTCAGCGTGGACAGCAGCGCGGGCAGGTCATGGCCGTCGATGGGCCCGGTGTAATGGAAGCCCATTTCCTCGAACATGGTCGAGGGCACGAACATGCCCTTCCAGTGTTCTTCCCAGCGCTTCACGAAACGCGCCGGATTGTTCTTCTTGTCGCCGAGGATCTTCTTGCCGCCTTCGCGCAGTGCGTTCAGCGCACGGCTGCCGGTGGCGCGGCCGAGCACCTTGGTCAGGCCGCCGACCGCCTCGGAGATGGACATGTTGTTGTCGTTGAGGATCACCAGCAGGTTCGGTTCCGGCTCCATGCCACCGGCATGCATCAGTGCCTCGAAGGCCATGCCGGCGGTCATTGCGCCATCGCCGATCACCGCCACGATGCGGCGGTCGTCGTCTTCGTGCTGGCGCGCGATGGCCATGCCCAGCGCCGCGGAGATGGACGTGGACGAATGGCCGACGCCGAAGGTGTCGTATTCGCTCTCTTCGCGTTTGGGGAAGGGGGCCACGCCGTCCTTCTGCTTGACGGTATGGATCTCGTCGCGACGGCCGGTGAGGATCTTGTGCGGATAGGTCTGATGGCCAACATCCCAAACCAGCTGGTCGTGCGGCGTCTGGTAGAGGTAATGCAGGGCGACGGTCAGCTCGATCACGCCCAGGCCCGCAGCAAAGTGGCCGCCGCTCCTGCCGACCGATTCGATCAGGTAGGCGCGCAGTTCGTCGGCGACCGCCCCCAGTTCGGATTCTTCGAACGTGCGTAGTTCATCCGGCGTCTGGATGCGCGAAAGGCGGGGATAGCGGGCAGAGTCGATCATCATGTTCGGGCTGGTTCTGAACGCTCATTTTCGCGCCCATTGCGAGGTGGAGCAAGCAAACGCCGACACGCGTGAGCGTGCAGTGAGCGGTGCCCGGCGTGAATCAGCCCGACAGGCGGGAACGTTTCGGCAACTGCGCCTTCAGGAAGGCCATCTGGTCGGCCAGGATATTGCGGTTGGAGAGGATCAGGTGTTCGATCCAGCTGGGCCGGAAAGGCACGGCCAGCAAGGGCATGCCCGCCTGCTGGGGGGTGCGGTCGCTCTTGCGCGAATTGCAGTGGAAGCAGGCGGTGACCACGTTTTCCCAGACGTCCAGCCCGCCCTTGGACAGCGGCATCACGTGGTCGCGGGTGAGCACCGGACGCTGCCCGTGCTGGCCGCAGTACAGGCAGATGTGTGCATCGCGCGCGAACAGCGCGGCATTGGTGAGGTTGGGCGTGGGGTCGATGGCGCGCGAACGGGCATGGCCACGCGCGGCGATGATGGGGTGCAGGTCCAGGCCACTGCGCAGGCCACTGAGGCGGTTGGTGCCGCCGTGGATGTGCAGGCAGGGATCACCGAGGGTCCAGGCCACGGCATCGCGCGCGTACAGGCAGGAGGCGTCCTGCCAGGTGATCCAGTCCAGCACCCGCCCGTGGGCGTCCAGGGACAGCAGGCGCACGGTACCGGGGCGATGCAGGGGGCGGGATGGTGACGATGACGCAGCGTCCAGAGCGGATGTTGCGGCTCCGGTTTCGATCAGACCCAGGCGGGTAGTGTCTGTCTCCATCGGGAAAACAGCTTATACCTGAATGTTGACGGTTTGTGTATCGCCGACAGGCGATACACAAACCGTCAACATTCAGGTCCACGCATTCCTCCTATTCCCCGCACCTTTCGGTGCGCCCCCTTTAACAAAAGGGGGCTTTTCTCCAGAGAGATCGCGTGGGGGGGCCACCCATAGGATGGATCGGCTGGCGGGACGGGTTCAGGGGCCGGCGGGCTCAGGGGCCGAAGCGGGCGTCGTCCATGGCCATCAGCGGTTCGGCGCCGGCCTGGATGGCGGCGGCATGCGCGAGGGTGCGTGGCAGTACCCGTGCGAAGTAGAAGCGCGCGGTTTCTCGCTTGGCCTGGCGGAAGGATTCCGGGCGGCCCGAGGCATCGGCCGCGGCCACGCTGCGTGCCCACCAGTACGCCAGCACCACGTAACCGGAATAGAACAGGTAATCGTGGCTGGCGGCGCCCAGTTCGTCGGGATTGCTGGCCGCACGCTTCAGCACATCCATCGTCAGTCGGCTCCATTCGGCGGCCTTGGCACGCAGCGGCGCGATGAATTCGGCCAGCGTTTCATCGCCTTCATGTGCCTTCGCGAAGGTGTCGATCTCCGCCAGGAACACCTTCAGGCCGGCGCCCTGGCTGCTGGCGGTCTTGCGACCGATCAGGTCCAGCGCCTGGATGCCGGTGGTGCCTTCGTACAACGTGGTGATGCGGGCATCGCGGGCCAGCTGTTCCATGCCGTGTTCGCGGATGTAGCCATGGCCGCCGAAACACTGCAGCGCGTTGTAGGTATTCTCGATACCCCATTCGGTCTGGCAGGCCTTGGAGATGGGCGTCAGGAAGCTCACCAGGGTATCGGCGCGTTCACGCTCGGCCGGGTCCTGCGCGCTGTGCGCGATGTCGATCAGGGTGGCGGCGTGCAGGGCCAGCAGGCGGCTGCCTTCCACCAGCGATCTGATGGTCAGCAGCATGCGCCGCACATCCGGATGGACCAGGATCGGATCGGCCGGCTTTTCCGGGAACTTCGCGCCGCTCAGCGAGCGCGACTGCAGACGCTCGCGCGCATAGGCCAGGGC
>JAFAFF010000009.1 GCA_023423605.1 Pseudomonadota bacterium | reverse complement strand
TTCCCGGCCGCCGACGCGCGCCTGACCACCCAGATGAAGTCGGTGGGCGAGGTGATGGCCATGGGTCGCACCTTCCAGGAATCGATGCAGAAGGCCCTGCGTGGCCTGGAAACCGGCAAGATCGGCTTCGATCCGACCGGCCTGGACCTGGCCAATGAAGACGACCTGCAGACCCTGCGCCGCGAGATGAAGGCGCCCGGTCCGGAGCGCCTGTTCTACGTGGCCGATGCGTTCCGTGCCGGCATGAGCGTGGAGGAGATCCATGCGCTGTCCTTCATCGACCCGTGGTTCCTGGACCAGATCGAGGAGATCATCGCGTCCGAAGCCGAGGTTGCCGCCGGTGGCATCGATGCGCTCGACGCTGCCCGCCTGCGACGCCTGAAGCGCGCCGGTTTCTCCGATGCGCGCCTGGCCCAGCTGACCGGCACCAACGAAGCGGCCGTGCGTGCGCTGCGCCGCGCCCACAAGGTGCGCCCGGTGTACAAGCGCGTGGATTCCTGCGCCGGCGAGTTCGCCACCGGTACCGCCTACCTGTACTCCACCTACGAGGAAGAGTGCGAGGCCGCGCCGACCAACCGCGACAAGATCATGATCCTGGGCGGTGGCCCGAACCGCATCGGCCAGGGCATCGAGTTCGACTACTGCTGCGTGCACGCGGCCCTGGCGCTGCGCGAGGATGGTTATGAAACCATCATGGTCAACTGCAACCCGGAAACCGTGTCCACCGATTACGACACGTCCGACCGCCTGTACTTCGAACCGCTGACCCTGGAAGACGTGCTGGAAATCGTCGAACTGGAGCAGCCGAAGGGCGTGATCGTGCAGTACGGCGGCCAGACTCCGCTGAAGCTGGCGCGCGCGCTGGAAGCCAATGGCGTGCCGGTGATCGGTACCAGCCCGGATTCGATCGACCTGGCCGAAGACCGTGAGCGCTTCCAGCAACTGGTGGATTCGCTGGGCCTGAAGCAGCCGCCGAACCGCATCGCCCGCAACGACCAGGAAGCGCTGCTGCTGGCGCGCGAGATCGGCTACCCGCTGGTGGTGCGCCCGAGCTACGTGCTGGGCGGCCGCGCGATGGAGATCGTCTACGGCGAATCCGACCTGGCCCGCTACGTACGCGACGCGGTGAAGGTGTCCAACGATTCGCCGGTGCTGCTGGACCGTTTCCTGGACAACGCCGTCGAGTGCGACGTGGACATCATCGCCGACAAGGAGGGCAACGTCCTGATCGGCGGGGTGATGGAACATATCGAAGAGGCCGGCGTGCATTCGGGCGATTCCTCGTGCTCGCTGCCGCCGTATTCGCTGTCGGCCGCGACCCAGGCCGAACTGCGCCGCCAGGTGGTTGAGCTGGCCAAGGCCCTGAACGTGGTCGGCCTGATGAACACGCAGTTCGCCATCCAGGCCGGCGAAGATGGCCAGGACATCGTCTATCTGCTGGAAGTGAACCCGCGTGCCTCGCGCACCGTGCCGTTCGTGTCCAAGGCCACCGGCATGCCGCTGGCCAAGATCGCCGCGCGCTGCATGGCCGGCAGGACCCTGGCCGAGCAGGGCGCGACCGAAGAGATCGTGCCGGATTACTACTCGGTGAAGGAAGCGATCTTCCCGTTCGCCAAGTTCCAGGGCGTGGATCCGATCCTCGGACCTGAAATGCGCTCCACCGGTGAGGTGATGGGCGTGGGCCGCAGCTTCAGCGCGGCGTTCGCCCGTGCCCAGGAAGCCGGTGGCATCAAGGCGCCGCCGGTGGGCAAGGCGTTCGTTTCCGTGCGCGATCCGGACAAGCAGCGCGTGCTGCCGGTGGCCAGGGCGCTGCTGGAGCGCGGCTATTCGCTGGTGGCCACCCGCGGCACCGCCGCCTGGCTGCAGCAGCACGGCATGGACTGCGAGATCGTCAACAAGGTCGTGGAAGGTCGCCCGCACATCGTCGATTCCATCAAGAACGGCGAAATCGTCTACATCGTCAACACCACCGAAGGCCGTGCGGCGATCAACGATTCGTTCTCGATCCGTCGCGAGGCGCTGCAGCACCGTGTCACCTACTCGACCACCATTGCCGGCGCGAAGGCGCTGGTGCATTCGCTGGAATTCCGCGGTACCGGCCCGGTCTGGTCGCTGCAGGAACTGCACAAGGAACTGAACGCATGAGAGCTCCCATCACGTTGAAGGGCGCGCAGAAGCTGCGCGACGAGCTGGAACACCTGAAGAGCGTCAAGCGCCCGAAGGTCATCGCGGCCATCGCCGAAGCGCGCGAGCATGGTGACCTGAAGGAGAACGCCGAGTACCACGCCGCGCGCGAGGAACAGGGCTTCATCGAAGGCCGCATCAAGCAGCTGGAAGGCGAGCTGTCGCACGCTGAGATCATCGATGTGAGCAAGCTCAACGCCGGCTCCAAGGTGGTGTTCGGTGCCACCGTGCAGCTGGCCGACGTGGATACCGATGAAGAGAAGACGTACCAGATCGTCGGTGACCTGGAAGCGGACATCAAGCTCGGCCTGATCGCCATTTCCTCGCCGGTTGCCCGCGCGATGATCGGCAAGCTGGAAGGCGACAGCATCACCATCGATGCCCCGGCCGGCCAGCGCGAGTACGAGATCGTCAGCGTCAGCTACGCAGGCTGACCGGTGTCCACGGCCACGCTGCTGCTGCCCGCGCGCAACCGCTTCGCCGCGGCGGCCTGGCCGGAGGATGTGGCGCGCGCCTTCGGTCGCGCCAGCCACCACACGGTGGAGCCGGGTGGGCCGGCACAGCTGCGGCGGCACTTTGCCGTGGAGACGACGGACACTGCCACGGCATGGCCGGTGGCGGCGTTGACCCGGCAGCTGGATGCCGGGGATGCCGACGGCCATGCCTGGCTGCGCGCCGATCCGGCCTGCATGGTGCCGGACATGCACGGCGCCCGGATGATGGGCCATGGCGACACGCTGCGCCCGACCGCCGAAGATGCGCAGGCGCTGTTGCCGGCACTGCAGCCGCTGTTCGCCGATGCCGGCCTGGTGCTGGACGCGCCGACTCCTTCGCGCTGGTATCTGCGCGTGCCCGTTGGCATGGCGCTTCCTGCATTCGCCGATCCCGATGACGTGCTGGGCGATGACCTGTTCGCGCACCTGCCTGGGGGGCAGGAGGGTCGTGGTTGGCGCGCGCTGCTGACCGATGCCCAGGTGGTCCTGCATACGCATCCATGGAACCAGCGCCGTGCCGCGCAGGGAGCGCAGCCGATCAATTCGCTGTGGTTCTGGGGAGCGGGCAGCCTGCCTGCGCGGGTAACGACATCGCATGCGCAGGTGCGCAGCCGCGATGTGCTGCTGCGCTCGCTTGCGCAGGCGGCAGGCGTGCAGGAGGGCGGCGAGCAGGCGGTGGATGCGCTGGTCGACCTGCGCCAGCTGCGGTCTTTGCGGCAATTGGCCGAGGACGCCATCCGGCCACTGCTGGGCGCGCTGGCGCGCGGCGAACTGCACGCGCTGCTGCTGGATTTCGAGGATGGCTTGCAGGTACGCATCGACCGTACCCAGCGCTGGCGTTTCTGGAAGAAGCCGCTGCAGCTGCACGGCGCGTAAAGCGGGGCTCTGCCCCGCTGCGTTCCAGCTTCTTCGCTGCTGGTGGG
>JAFAFF010000002.1 GCA_023423605.1 Pseudomonadota bacterium | reverse complement strand
GGGCCAGCGCGCCGGCGAAGGCCGAGAAGCTGCCGCCGGTCTGCATCACGTACAGGGTGTAGACGAACAGGCCCAGCACGATGGACGGTGCCGACAGCAGGATGTCGTTGACGAAGCGCACCACGGTACCGGCCTTGCGGGCGTTGCCGTATTCGGCAAGCCAGGTGCCGGCCAGCACCCCCAGCGGCGTGCCGATGCCGATCGCCATCGCGCACATCACGGCACTGCCGTAGAAGGCGTTGGCCAGGCCGCCTTCCTGCATGGGCGGCGGGGTCATCTGCGTGAACAGGTCCCAGCCGATGCCGGCGATGCCCTTGGACACCAGCGTCCACAGGATCCAGCCAAGGAAGAACAGGCCGAACAGTGCGGTGATGCACGACAGCGCGATGGCCACGACGTTGCCGATGCGACGGCGAAGGTACAGCGAATCAGCGGCGGTGGACATCAGTTGCCCTCCTTGCGGGACAGGCGCATCAGCATCAGGCGGGCGATGGCGAGAACGATGAAGGTGACGATGAACAGCACGAAGCCGAGCAGCAGCAGCGCCGAGCGATAGGTTTCGGTGGCTTCACCGAAGTCGTTAGCGATCAGTGCGGCGATGGTGGTGCCCGGCTCCAGCAGCGACGGCGACAGCCGCACGCTGTTGCCGATCACGAAGGCCACCGCCATGGTTTCGCCCAGTGCACGCCCCAGGCCCAGGAAGATACCGCCGATCACCGCCGAACGGGTATACGGCAGCACGATGTCCCAGCTCACTTCCCAGCGGGTGGAGCCCAGCGCATAGGCCGATTCCTTCAGGCGGGTAGGCACGGTCAGGAACACTTCGCGCATCACCGAGGAGATGAAGGGGATGACCATGATGGCCAGTACGAAGCCGGCGGTGAGCATGCCGATGCCCAGCGGCGGACCCTGGAACAGCGGGCCGATCAGCGGCCATTCGCCGAGGGTTTCGTTGAGGAACGGAGTGACATACTCGGTCATCACCGGCACCAGCACGAACAGGCCCCACATGCCGTAGATGATCGAGGGGATGCCGGCCAGCAGTTCGATGGCGGTACCGACCGGACCACGCAGCCAGCGCGGTGCGACTTCGGTAAGGAAGAAGGCGATGCCGAAGCTCACCGGTACCGCGATGACCATGGCGATCAGCGCAGTGACCAGGGTGCCGTAGATCGGCGCCAGCGCGCCGAATTTGTTCTCCACCGGGTTCCATTCGGAGGAGAAGAAGAAGTTCAGGCCCTGACTTTCCAGGGCGTGGCGCCCGCCCCACAACATGGACAGCGCCGCGCAGGCGAGGGCGACGAGGACGAAGACGACGGTGCCGACCAGTACCCATCGGAACAGTTTGTCGTTGCGGGCATCACGCGTGTCGCGCGTGGAAAGTGCGGCTACAGGCTGGACGATGGCATTCATGGGATGGGCGGCGCGGCCTTTGGGGAGCGGGGTGACGCGATGTCGTGCATGCGGCGCGGAAGGGAACGGTGCCCGCCGGTAGCGGGCACCGTTGCCTGCATCACTTCAGCTCGGTGCCCCAGTAGGCTTCGATCTGGGTGACCAGTTCGGCCGGCAGCGGCACGTAGTGCAGCTCGTTGGCCTGTGCCTGGCCGCTTTCGAAGGCCCACTTGAAGAAGGCCAGGGCGTCCTGGTTGCGCTTGGCATCCTTCGGCTGCTTCTGCATCAGCATGAAGTTGGTGGCGGTGATCGGCCACGCCTGTTCGCCCGGAGCGTTGGTGATGACCAGGTTGAAGTCCTTCGCGCTGGCCCAGTCGGCGCTGGCGGCAGCGGCGGCGAAGGTCTCCGCGTTCGGCTGCACCCAGTTGCCGGCGGCATTCTGCAGCGAGGCGTACGGCATGCTGTTCTGCAGTGCATAGGCCAGTTCGACATAGCCGATCGAACCCTTGATCTGCTTCACGTACGAAGCCACGCCTTCGTTGCCCTTGCCGCCCACGCCGTCCGGCCACTGCACGGACGTGCCTTCGCCGACCTTGCCCTTCCAGTCGGTACTGACCTTGGACAGATAGTTGGTGAAGTTGAAGGTGGTGCCCGAACCATCGGAGCGGTGCACCAGGGTGATCTTGCCATCGGGCAGCGACACGCCCGGATTGGCCGCCACCAGCGCCGGATCGTTCCAGGTCTTGATCTTGCCCAGGAAGATGTCGGCCAGCAGGGTGCCGCTCAGGCGCAGCGTGCCCGGCTGCATGCCTTCGATGTTGACCACCGGCACCACGCCGCCGATGGCGGACGGGAACTGGGCCAGGCCGGCCTGCGCCAGCTCTTCGCTGCTGAGCGGCTTGTCGGAGGAACCGAAATCCACGGTGCCGGCCTTGATCTGGGCGATGCCGCCGCCGGAGCCGATGGACTGGTAGTTGATCTTCGCACCGGTGGCCGCGTTGTAGTCGGCCGACCATTTGGAAACCAGCGGGAAGATGAAGGAGGCGCCGGCACCGGAGACCTCGGCGGAGACCTTGTCGCTGGCGGCCGGTGCGGTGGCCGCAGCGTCGCTGCCCGGCTGCTGCGCAGCGGGGGCGTCGTTGCCGCCGCACGCGGACAGGCCGAGGGCAATGGCCAGGGAAAGGGTGGCCAGGCCGGCCTTCTGCAGTTTCATGCGTCACTCCATAGCGGGTTGGTGCCGGTACCTCCGGCGGTTGCGGCTATGAAATGATGTTTTTGTTACAACTTGATGACGCAAGTGACAGCGGTGCGACGCGGCACCGTCTGACGGGGCTTTCACCGCTGCGTGCCACGCCCGCGCGGTGCCCAAGCCGCAGGAAGTGCGCGGGTGCGGGCGGTCGAGCGGACATGAAAAAGGCGCGGAACCCGGTGGGGTTGCGCGCCCGGTGGAGCCGGCGGGGGGAGAGAGGCCCCGCCGGCTCCGTGCCTGCGGAGATCAGTACTTCAGGTTCTGCGACCAGTAGGTCTCGATCTGCTGGGTCAGCGTGTCCGGCAGCGGCACGTAATCCAGCTGCTTGGCCTGCGCATCGCCATTCTTGTAGATCCAGCGGAAGAAGTCCTGGGTGGCCTTGGCGCTGGCCACGTTCTTCGGCTGCTTGCGAACCAGGATGAAGTTGGTCGCGGTGATCGGCCAGGACTGCGCGCCCGGGGCGTTGGTCATCACCAGGTAGAAATCCTTGGCCTTGGCCCAGTCGGCGCTGGCGGCAGCGGCGGCGAAGGATTCGTCCGACGGCTGCACGAACTGCCCGGCAGCGTTCTTCATCGAAGCGTGGGCCATCTTGTTCTGCAGCGCGTAGGACAGTTCGACATAGCCGATGCCGCCCTTGATCTGCTTCACGTACGCAGCCACGCCTTCGTTGCCCTTGCCGCCGATGCCGGCCGGCCACTGCACGGAGGTGCCTTCGCCGACCTTGCTCTTCCACTCCGGGCTGACCTTGGACAGGTAGTTGACGAAGTTGAAGGTGGTCCCCGAACCATCGGAACGGTGCACGATGGTCACCTTGGCCGACGGCAGGGTCAGGCCCGGGTTCAGCGCGGCGATGGCCGGGTCGTTCCAGGTCTTGATCTTGCCCAGGAAGATGTTGGCCAGCGTCGGGCCATCCAGCTTCAGCGCGCCCGGCGCGACGCCGGCTACGTTGATCACCGGCACCACGCCGCCGATGCCCGACGGGAACTGGGCCAGGCCGGCTGCGGCCAGCTCTTCAGGCTTGAGCGGTGCATCGGAGGAGCCGAAATCGACGGTCGCGGCCTTGATCTGCGCGATGCCACCGCCGGAACCGATGGACTGGTAGTTGACCTTGTTGCCGGTGGCCTTGGTGTAGTCGGCCGACCATTTGGACATGACTGGAAAGATGAAGGATGCACCGGCGCCGGTGACGTCGGCGGCGTTGGCAGCGAAGACGGACGACGCGGCGAGCATGGCAACGGCGGCGCGCGACTTGAAGGCGTGGATCACGGGGTTGGCTCCTGGGTGGATGGACGGGCGATTACCCGTCGTATCGGCGCACATTCCATAACGATTTCGTGACACCCCGGCGTCCGGGGTGTGACGCAATGGTGACAGCGTGCGGCGATGGACCTGGTGGGTGGGAAACGTATCGAAAGGGCGGCCACGTTGCGGCCAACCTGCGGTAATGCAGAAGGACACGGCGTATGCCGTGCCCTCCATGTGTTTCATCGCGGTGACCGGACGCTTACCAGAAGAACTGCGCGCGGGCTTCCAGGATGTTCGGATCGTCGTTGACGAAGCCGCGCACGCTGGAGCTGTACTTCTTGCTGTCCACCATGACGTAGTTCAGCGCGAACTTCACGTTGGAGCGCCAGTACCAGTTCGCACCGATGGTCCAGATGTCCATCTTGCCGCCCAGCACGCCGTCCACGATCGGCGCGCCGCCAGCCACTGCGGCCGGCGTCAGGTTGCCGTCGTTGAGGTCCATGTGGTCGTAACGCGCGCCCAGCTGCCACTGGCCGCTGGCGGGGTTGTCCGGCAGGCCGGTGCTGGGCACGCCGCCCTTGTAGCCCCAGGTTTCGCCGGTCACGTTCCACAGCCCGCTCACGTAGTAGCCGTCACTGGTGTAGTTGTCGTGGTCGTAGCGCTTGGCCTTGCTGCTGTAATACTCGGCCTGCGCCTTGAACGGACCGGTGATGTACATCGCTTCCACGCCCAGCGTGGTCACGCGGTCGGTGTCGCGCAGGTCGCCACTGTCCACCAGGCGCACGGTGGCCAGGTCGGCGTTCGGGCGGGCGCGCACGCGCAGGGTGTCGGCGTCGGTGTCGTAGTTCACGTAGCTCAGGCCGAAGTGCAGCACCTGGCCCTTATCGCTGATCGGGGCGAAGGTACCGCGTGCGCCGTAGCCGCTGCCGTGGGCCAGGTTGCGGGTCAGTTCGCGGCCGAAGGCACTGGCGGTCAGCGACCAGTTGTCCTGGCCGTAGCCCCAGGCACCACCGACGCGGCGGGCCACT
>JAFAFF010000315.1 GCA_023423605.1 Pseudomonadota bacterium | reverse complement strand
GCCTGGGGCGGCCACCTGGCCGCCTGCGCGTCCGAGGAAATGGACCACTGCCAGCCGGTGCCGGACATCTACCCGCGTGGCGATTTCCTGCTGCTGTTCGATCCGCTTGATGGCAGCTCCAACATCGACGTCAACGTGTCGGTCGGCACCATCTTCTCGGTGCTGCGCTGCCCGAAGGATGTGGAATGTCCCAGCGATGAAAGCTTCCTGCAGCCCGGCACCCGCCAGATCGCCGCCGGCTATTGCATCTACGGGCCCAGCACGCAGATGGTGCTCACGGTCGGGCACGGCACGCACGCCTTCACCCTGGATCGCGAGAAGGGCGAATTCGTGCTGACCACACCGAACATGCAGATTCCGGCGGCCACCCAGGAATTCGCCATCAACATGTCCAACCAGCGGCATTGGGAAGCACCGATGCAGGCCTATGTACAGGACCTGCTGGCAGGCAAGGAAGGCGCACGTGGCAAGAATTTCAACATGCGCTGGATCGCCAGCATGGTCGCCGATGTGCACCGCATCCTCACCCGCGGCGGCATCTTCATCTATCCGTGGGACAGGAAGGACCCGTCCAAGGCCGGCAAGTTGCGCCTGATGTACGAAGCCAATCCGATGGGCCTGCTGGTGGAGCAGGCCGGCGGTGCGGCGTCCACCGGCCGCGCACGCATTCTCGACATCCAGCCCGACCATCTGCACCAGCGCGTCCCGGTATTCCTCGGCTCGCGCGAGGAAGTCGCCGAAGCCGAGCGTTACCACCGCCAGCACGACGCCGACAGCGCCGGCTGACACCGGCCTGGTCCGACGCATCCAGCCCGCTCCGGAACGCGGGCCGGATGCCGGTGCATGACCCGGCTGCCACAGCGGCCCCGCGTGACATCGCCATCAGCAGTGGGCACCATCAAAGCCCACGCCGTGAAGGATGCAGGCATGCACGCGCAGGAACCGGTCGATTTCATTGAAGTGATCCACAACGCGGTACCGGCACAGGTGTGCGCGGCGATCGTGACACGGCTGCGCGCAAGCGACCGCCTGCAGCCTGGCGCGGTAGGCAGCGGAATTTACCCGGAACTCAAGCGCAGCAAGGATCTCCGCATCAGAGGCCTGGCGGACTGGGGTGACGTGGAAGGCGTGCTGCAACAGGCCGTTTTCAGTGGCCTGTTGAGTTATCTACGCCGTTATCCACAGGCGTTGATCGCTCCCCTGATGCTGCAGGTGCAGGACAGCAGCGGGCAACCGAAGCGGCTGACGGCCGAAGATTTTCCGCGGATGGAGACCGCCGCGCTGTCGGATCTGGCCCGCACCTGCCTGCGGCCTGGCGCGATCAACCTGCAGTGGTACCAGGCAGGCGAGGGCGGCTATCCCTACTGGCATTGCGAGCTCTATCCGAGGGATGCGCAGGCGGAAACCCTGCATCGCCATCTGTTGTGGACGTTGTACCTCAACGATGACTTCGATCAGGGCGAAACCGAATTCCTGTTCCAGGGAAGGAAGATAGTGCCGCGTACCGGCAGCCTGCTGATCGCACCGACCGCCTTCACGCATACCCACCGCGGCAACCGGCCACAGCGCGGCGACAAGTTCATCGCCACCAGCTGGATCCTGTTCCAGTCGGCCGCGAAGCTGTTCGCCGCCTGATGCCCTGTGGCTGCGACGCTGGCCGCGCGCTCAGCGCCACGCCACCCTGAGCTGGCGGACGCCCAGGCCTGCCGACAGCACGGCAAGCGCCATGAAGCCGAGGCCGTCCAGCAACGGGCCGGACCCGAACACCACGTCCTGCACGACGATGACCAGCATCCGCAGGGTGGTTGCCAGGAAAAACGCGGCAACCAGCCATCGATAGGTCCCCCCTTCCCGGGCGCCGGACGCACACGTGTCCACCTTTCCCATGGCCGACCTGAGCCTGGACGCCCGGGAAGGAGAGGATGACGACGCATCAGCCAGGCCCTCAAGCAGTGGACCGACCCGGACCGGCGCCGGGCCGCATTTCACCGTGGGTGAGGCAAGGAAAATGGGGGCCTGCTGATGCACGGCGCCATCGTGCGGCAGAAGCCCGTGACCTTCTTCCAGAAATCGCTCATAGCTTCAGCGTGGACAGCAAAATGCTGGTCTCGGTGTTCGAGATGCCTGGCGTCTGCCGGATGGTGTTGAGCACCCTGTCGAAGGCTTCCAGGCTGTCCGCGCGCAGCTCGGCCAGCATGTCCCAGCGGCCGTTGGTGGTATGCAGGGCGGCCACGTGGGGCTGTCCAAGCAGCAGCCGGCGGACGTTGTTGCCCTGGGTGCCTTCGATGGCGATGCTCATGATGGCGCGGATCTGGTGCGGCTCGGCGTCCGGGCGCAGGCGCACCGTGTAACCCACGATGACACCTTCGCGTTCCAGCCGGGCGATACGGTTCTGCACCGTGGCCCTGGCCACCCGCAGCTGCCTGGCCAAGGCCACGATCGGCAGGCGGGCATTTTCGCGCAGCAGGGCCACGAGCTGTTGGTCGGTCGCGTCCATGGTAGTCATCATGCTCAGGATGTCTGCGCACAATGTAACGTGCATCGCGCGTTATGGCGATATGCTCCATACACATTGACGCGGATTCGCCGCAGAATTCGCTTCCACCCCCTGCCTGGTTGGCTTGAAGGAGAAGCAGATGACGCGATTCGTGGATGTTCCCAGCATGTCCCGGCTGGTGGCCGACATCGGGGTTGCCCGGTTCATTGGCGAGCTCGCCGATACCATCACCACCGATTTCCTGCGCTGGCCGGATTTCGACAAATCCGCACGTGCGGCCAGCCATTCCGAGGTCGGGGTGATCGAACTCATGCCGGTGGCCGACGCACGGCGATACGCCTTCAAGTACGTCAACGGCCATCCGCTAAATCCCGAACATGGCCTATACACGGTGATGGCCTTCGGGGTACTCGCCGACGTGGATACCGGCTATCCGGTGCTGCTGTCCGAACTGACCCTGGCGACTGCATTGCGTACGGCGGCGACGTCGCTGATGGCCGCCCGCGTGCTGGCCCGTCCCGGCGCCCGGCGCATGGCGCTGATCGGAAACGGCGCGCAGAGCGAATTCCAGGCGCTGGCCTTCCACGCGCATCTGGGCATCGAGGAGATCGCCGTGCATGACGTCGATCCCCGCGCCACCGACAAACTGATCGACAACCTGTCCGGTATCGGGTCGCTGAAGCTCATCCGTGCCGCTTCAATCGCCGATGCGGTACGCGGGGCGGACATCGTCACCACCATTACCGCGGACAAGACCTGCGCGACCATCCTTACCCCGGAAATGATCGAGCCGGGCATGCACATCAATGCCGTCGGCGGCGACTGCCCGGGCAAGACCGAACTGCACCCCGACATCCTGCGCGATGCGCGCATCTTCGTCGAATACGAGCCACAGACGCGGGTGGAAGGCGAGATCCAGCAGCTTCCTGCGGATGCCGGGGTGGTGGATCTGTGGCGGGTGCTCGATGGCCAGATCGCCGGTCGGGAACACTCGCGGCAGGTCACCGTGTTCGATTCGGTCGGCTTCGCGCTGGAGGACTATTCCACCCTGCGGTTCGTCCTGGAGCAGGTGGAACAGCGCAGGCTGGGCAGCACCATCGACCTGGTGCCCGCCGCGGAAGACCCGAAGGACCTGTTCCGTTTCACGCGCGCCGATGCCGGACAGGCCGGGCTGCGGCGTTCGGCGTGAACGACGAGGCATCGACAATGAACCAGCGGTCTTTCCCGCAGGCCCCATCCGCCGTGGTGATGGTAAGGCCACAGCGCTTCCGGCCGAATGCGGAAACAGCGGCGGACAATGCCTTCCAGGTGGAAGCGCTGGCCACCAGCGCCACGGTGACCTCCGCGCAGGCCCATGAAGAAGTCACCCGCGCGGTCGATCGACTGCGTGCTGAAGGCGTGCGCGTGCATCTTTTTGAAGATACCGGCAGCCAGGACACCCCGGATTCGGTGTTTCCCAACAACTGGTTCTCCACGCATGCCGACGGCAGGGTGGTGCTGTATCCGATGTACGCGCCGAACCGGCGCCGCGAACGACGCATGGATGTCATCGAGCGGCTGCGCGAGGACTATGTCGTCTCGCAGGTGCTGGACTACTCGCACCACGAGCAGGAAGGGCGCTTCCTGGAAGGGACCGGCGCTATGGTCATCGACCATCCCGGAAAGGTGGCCTACATGGCCCGCTCCAATCGTGCCGATCCACTGCTGTTCCAGCGCTTTGCCGAGGATTTCGGCCTGGAACCGCAGGCCTTCGATGCAGTGGACCGTACCGGCCGGCCGATCTATCACACCAATGTGATGATGTGCGTAGGAACCCACTTCGCGCTGCTGGGCGAGGACACCTTCTCCACGGCGGCCGATGCCGCACGCATCCGCGCGCGCCTGGAGCGCGGTGGCCGCGACGTCATCGCACTGGACCATGGGCAGATAGCGGAATTCGCCGGCAATGCGATCGAGTTGTCGGCCGATGGCGAGCGCATCGTGGCGATGTCGCAGCGTGCGCTGGACAGTCTTTCGCCGGACCAGAAGGCACGCCTGCAGCGTCATGCGCGGCCGCTCGCGCTGTCGATTCCGACCATCGAGATGGCCGGCGGCTCGGTGCGCTGCATGATCGCCGGCATCCATCTGCCGACGCGCCGCTGATTGCCGGCTGCAATCTCCGGCGGGATCGGCCAGCTAGAACAGACTGCCCTGCGGCGAGTCCTGCGGCGGCGGTGCCGGCCGCAGGAAACGGCTGCAGTCCAGTTTCGGCCAATGGCTGTTCTGCGCGTCGAAACCGAGGCGCCTGCGTGCAAGCCTGAAACGGTTGGCCAGCAGATCCGCGTAGGCCCCCTGGCCACGCATGCGGGTGCCGAAACGGCTGTCGTAATCCTTGCCGCCGCGCAGCTGCTGCACGGTACTCATCACGTGCGCGGCGCGATCCGGGTGATGGGTTTCAAGCCAGTCCCGGAACAGCGGCGCCACTTCCAGCGGCAGGCGCAGCAGCACATAGCCGGCACTGCGCGCGCCGGCATCGCGGGCGGCTTCCAGTACCGCCTCCAGTTCGGCGTCATTGATCCAGGGAATCACCGGCGCCACCATCACGCCCACCGGAATGCCGGCGTCATGCAGGCGCCGCATGGCGCGCAGGCGTGCATGCGGTGCGGCCGCACGCGGTTCCAGCCTTGCCGAGAGGTGCGGATCCAGCGAGGTCACCGAAAAATGCACGCTGACCAGGCCCTGCTCGGCGAGTGGCACAAGCAGGTCGATATCGCGCTCCACGAGGGCGTTCTTGGTGATGAGCGAAAACGGATGCCGGGTCTCCAGCATCACTTCGATCAGCTGCCGGGTCAGCTTGAACTTGCGCTCGATGGGCTGGTAGGCATCGGTGTTGATGCCCAGGGCGATCGGCTGCGGCACATAGCCCGGCCGGGACAGTTCCTTGCGCAGCAGTTGCGGCGCATTGATCTTGGCGAACAGGCGGGTTTCGAAGTCCAGTCCCGGGGACAGGTTCAGGTACGCATGGGACGGGCGCGCGAAGCAGTAGGAACACCCGTGTTCGCAGCCGCGATAGGGATTCACCGACTGGCTGAAGCCGACATCCGGCGATGTATTGCGGGTGATGATGCTGCGCGCGGTTTCCGCCCGCACTTCGGTGCGCAGGCGCGTCTGTGCGAACTCCTCGCTCTCGTCCACGCTCCAGCCATCGTCCACCGTTTCGCTGACGGTGGATTCGAAGCGACCTGCCAGGTGGGAGGTCGAACCGCGGCCCTTGATCGCAATGCCCATCCTGGCAGGATAGGGCGATGCCGTCTCAGGACCTGAGACACCACCGGCCAGACGCCGCGGCAAACTGAGCCGTTCACCTTTCCCGTGCCCGCAATGACCCGGCGCGGGCGCCATGCGGGCTGCCTGGCGGGTATCACAGCAGCGCCAGATAGGCCTTTACGGTGGCATCCAGCCCCGCATACAGCGCCTCGCTGATCAACGCATGACCAATGGACACTTCCTGCACCCCGGGCACCGCCTGCAGGAATGCCCCCAGGTTGGCCTGGGACAGATCGTGCCCGGCATTCACGCCCAGCCCCACCGCCTGCGCACGGCGCGCGGCATCGGCGAACAGGGACAGCATCGCGGTCGCGTCGCCGGACGCATGGGCGTCCGCGTAAGGTCCGGTGTACAGCTCGATGCGGTCGGCGCCCAGCGCAGCAGCAACGTCAAGATGCGGGTTGCCGGCGTCCACGAACAGGCTTACCCGGCATCCCATGGCCTTCAGTTCCGCCACCAGGGGACGCAGGCGCTGCGCATCGCGCTCGAAATCGAAGCCATGGTCGGACGTCAGCTGGCCATCGCCATCCGGCACCAGGGTGGCCTGTGCCGGCCGCGTGGCATCGCACAGCGGCAACAGGCCCGGATAGCCGGCGCGCGGCGCGGCGAAGGGGTTGCCTTCGATGTTGAACTCCACGGCCCTGGCGCGCGTCAGCGAGGACAGGGCGAACACATCCTCGGCGGTGATGTGCCGGCGGTCAGGCCGCGGGTGCACGGTGATGCCGTGCGCACCGGCCTGCAGGCAGGTTTCGGCCGCGCGCAGGACATCCGGTTCGGCGCCACCGCGCGAATTGCGCAGCACGGCGATCTTGTTGAAGTTGACGCTCAGGCAGGTCATGAAGGCAAGGCATGATGGCAGGCGCGCAGTGTAGCGCCGCCATTACAGCAGCGGCGAGGCCAGGCGGGCGAAGGCTTCCGGCAGCCGATGGGTCCACAAGGCACGGTTGCGGTCGTTGTGCACGCGCGTGGCGCAGGCGAATTCGTGCTCCAGGATGCCGGCCAGCTCGGCAACGCGGTCATGGTCGCGCAGCATCATCGACAGTTCGAAGTTGAGCCGGAAACTGCGATGGTCGAAGTTGGCGGTGCCGACGATGCAGACATCGTCATCGGCGATGAACGCCTTCGTATGCAGCATGCGCGGCCCGTACTCGTAGATCTTCACCCCGGCCTGCAGCAGCTCGTCGAAATACGATCGCGCCGCCTGGGTGACGAACCACGAATCACTGGCCTTGGGCACCAGCAGGCGCACGTCCAGGCCGCCCAGCGCGGCGGAGGTGATGGCCATCCGTGCGGCCTCGCCGGGCACGAAGTAGGGCGTCACCAGCCACACCCGGTGCCGCGCCTCCTGGATGGCCGCCACGTGCAGCCGATGGATGGTCTCCCACGCCGAATCCGGACCGGACACCAGCACCTGTGCAGCGATGCCACCGTCCTCTCGCGATGGGGTTCCACGGGGCCACAGGCGCTCCAGCTCCAGCTGTTTCGGCTCCTGCCCGCTGGCATACAGCCAGTCTTCCACGAACACCAGTTGCAGGCTGCGCACCACGTGGCCGCGCAGCCGCATGTGCAGGTCACGGTAGGCGTCCGGATCGCGCCGCTCGTTCTCCTCGTCGGTGATGTTGATGCCACCGGTGAAGGCGACCTGCCCATCGACGACGACCAGCTTGCGATGCGTGCGCAGGTTGAGCCACGGGCGCTTGAACGGCTTGAGCAGTTGCCGGGGATGAAACCAGACGGCTTCTCCTCCGGCGTCGAGCAGGGGTCTCAGGAAACGCGCACGCACCTTCGCGGCACCCACCGCATCAAGCAGCAACCGCACCTGCACCCCACGCGTGGCCGCCGCCACCAGGGCATCGCGGACCATCGTGCCGGTGTGGTCCGGTTCGAAGATGTAGTACTCCAGGTGCACGTGATCGCGCGCCTGGCCGATGGCTTCCAGCAGCGCGTCGTAGGTGGCCGCGCCATCCACCAGCCATTCCACTTCGGTGGCGCTGCTCGGTGCCAGTCCGGTGGTGGCCTGGCCGATGGCGGCCAGTTCCGTGCAGTCGGCATCGGGCGGGCACACACTGCTGTAGTGCTCCATGCCCGAACGTGCGCGACCGCGGCGCAAACGCTGGCGCTTTACCTTCTGCGGCCCGAAAAGGTAGTAGATGAAAAGGCCGATCCACGGCAGTGCTGCCAATGACAGTATCCAGCTGAGCGTGGCGACCGGCTCACGCTTCTGCAGCATGATCCAGCCGGACAGCCCGAGCAGGTACAGCACGTAGGCCACCAGCAGTGATGTCCGCAGGTGCGGAATGGCATCCAGCCAATGGCGAAGGGCGTCGAAGAAGGCAAGCATCGGCGGATGATAGCTGGCCGACCAGGCAAGCGTTCATCCATCGGCGATAAAAAAACGCCCCTGTTTCCAGGGGCGTTTTCCAGTCGCGTCATGACTGAGTGCTGCGTATGCTGCTTACTGCTGTACGAAACCGATCTTCTTCATCTGGGCGTTCTTCGCGCCGGCCAGAATCTTGGCCATCACGTCGTACTCCGAATCCGGGCTGGCATCGATCCGCAGTTCGGGCTGGTTGGTCGGGTCGCGCTGGACCTCCTGTTCCATCCGCTGCTGCAGTTCGGATACGGCCACCGGACTGTTGTTCCAGAACACCTGGTTGCTCGCATCCACGCGCAACTCGATCGGCGGCGGCGGTTCAACCGTCACCGGTGGCGGGTTGAGCACGCGCTGCGGCAGATCCACGGCGATCGGGTACGTCATGATCGGTGCGGTCACGATGAAGATGATCAGCAGAACCAGCATCACGTCCACGAGGGGCGTGACGTTGATGTCGGCCATGGGGCCCTTGCCACCACCAGTACTGAATGCCATGGCTTACTGCCCCTTCTCTTTGG
>JAFAFF010000309.1 GCA_023423605.1 Pseudomonadota bacterium | reverse complement strand
CGCTACCTGGCCGACCTGATGAGCGCGCGCCAGCCGCAGATCAGCACCGAGGGCCTGGATATCTTCCGCTATGGTGGCAAGGCTTTCAGCACGCACATGGAGAGTCGCGAATGCGCCCTGCACGTGCGTTGATCGACCTGGACGCCTTGCGCAGCAACTATCGCCTGGCCCGCGAACTGGGCGGCGGCAAGGCGCTGGCGGTGGTCAAGGCCGATGCGTATGGCCATGGCGCGGTGCGCTGCGCGGAGGCACTGGAAGGCGAGGCCGACGGCTTTGCGGTGGCCACCATCGAGGAAGCGCTGGAACTGCGCGCCGCCGGCATCCGCGCGCCGATCCTGCTGCTGGAAGGGTTCTTCGAGGCCAGCGAACTGCCGTTGATCGTCGAGCACGATCTGTGGACCGCGGTGGCTTCGACGTGGCAGGTGGATGCGGTCACGGCCTTCGCGGCGTCGCGCCCGCTTGTGGTCTGGCTGAAGCTGGACAGTGGCATGCACCGGCTGGGCCTGGACGTGGAGGCGTTCCGTGCCGCGCACGCGCAGCTGTCCGCGCTGGCGCATGTGCAGCGCATCGTGATGATGACCCATTTCGCGCGTGCCGATGAACTGGACAGCGAGCGCACCCACGAGCAGGCGGCGGTGTTTGCCGATGCCATTGCCGGGCTGGAAGGCGAGACCAGCGTGTGCAACTCGCCCGCGCTGCTGGGCTGGCCGGATGTGCGCAGTGACTGGGTGCGTCCCGGCCTGATGCTGTATGGAGCCAACCCGCTGCCCGGGGATACGGCAACCACGGCACGGTTGCGGCCGGTGATGAACATGCGCTCGCGGGTGATTGCCGAGCGCTGGATCGACGCCGGTGAACCGGTGGGCTATGGCGCGCGGTTCGTGGCCCGGGAACGGACCCGGGTGGGCGTGGTGGCCATGGGCTATGCGGATGGTTATCCGCAGTTCGCGCCGAACGGGACGCCGGTGGTGATCGACGGTCGCCCGGGTGAGCTTGTCGGGCGTGTATCGATGGATATGTTGACGGTGGACCTGACGCCGCATCCGGATGCGGGTACAGGCAGCGAAGTGCAGCTGTGGGGCGGCGAGGCGCCCAGCCTCTCGGAGCTGGCACCGCGGTGCGGAGTCAGCGCCTACCAGCTGCCCTGCGCGGTGAAGCGCGTGCGCCGCGAATACATCGGCTGACGCCCTGGGTACCCGGACCCACATGTCGTAGAGCCGGGCTCTGCCCGGCTGAGGCCTCACCGCACAGCGGAGCAGAGCCCCGCTCTACGTAGCCCCCTCACCGCCACATGTCGTAGAGCCGGGCTCTGCCCGGCTGGGCCTTACCGCGCAGCGGGGCAGAGCCCCGCTCTACTTGATCCATTTCCTGAAATGCGTCAGCGCGCGGCGATTTCCCTGGCCAGGTCGCGGCGCACCCAATCGTCGATCAGCTTCTTCTCGTAACGCAATGGATCGCTGCTGCTCTGCAGTCCCACGCTGCCGTGCATGAAGCCGGTATCGCGCAGCGTCGCTTCGCCTTCGCCGAGAATTCGTCCGTCCGCCCCTTTCAGGCTGTATTGCAGCGCGATCTTCGGCGGGTAGATGTCGCGCATGATGCGGATATCGTCCGCGCGCGCGCCATGCCACGGCTCGAAATCGCCCGCGCGCTTGATGTCCAGCACAGTCACATCCAGTGTCTGGCCGGGCTGCAGCTGCTTGGTGGCGGAAGTACGGATGTAGTCGGCCAGCTGGCGCACCCAGTCGCCGCGCTCGGCCTCGAACCGGTTACGGCTGCTGCGCAGTTCGGTGAATGTCTTTGGATCGTTCCACCGCACGTTCACTGGCCCGGCGGCTTCCAGCGCACGCGGTGCCTGGGGATCGGTCACCGTGCGCGGTGCGGCGGTGGCCAGCAGCGGCACGATGGCAAGGGCGCCTGCCAGCAGCAGGCTGCATATCGAGCGACGGTTCATGACCTTGGCTCCAGCGCCACGGGGGCGCATGCATGGTAGGTAAGGATAGTGTGGGGCTGGCCCTGCCGGCGGGCAAGGGAAGCGCGCTGGCGTCCCGGCGCACGCTTACGGTCAATTCATCGCCAGGCCCATCGGCCGGGCTTCGTGCATGACAGTTGGCGCTTGACGCTGCGAATACGCTTTCTGGACCATGCTGTGGTCATTGCCATCGGTCTACACACGCTCTTGTCCTCCCTGAATCTGCCTCCCGATATACCGCCATCGTCTTCCGACCTGGCGGAGAGTGGCCTGCACCGGCAGGCACTGGACCGCATGGCAGCGGGTTTCTGTGTCGTGCAGGTGCTGTTCGAGCAGGATCGCCCGGTGGACTACGTCTTCCTGGAGGTCAACGAAGCCTTCGAACGGCAGACGGGCCTGGTGGATGCCGTGGGCAGGCGCATGTCCGAAATGGAACCGGACCACGAGCAGGAATGGTTCCGCATCTACGGCAGGATCGCCCGTTCGGGCAGGCCCGCCCAGTTCGAGCTGGATGCACGGGCGCTGGGTCGCTCCTATGCGGTCAATGCAGTACGCGTGGGGGAGCCCGGCGAGAACAAGGTCGCCATCCTGTTCTTCGATGTCAGTGCGCGCAAGCGCATCGAAGGCGAACTGGGCGAGAGCGAAGCACGCTTCAGCGCGCTGGCCGATGGCTTGCCAATGCCGGTATGGGTACTGGACGCGCAGGGCCATGCGCGCTTCGTCAACAGCGCCTTCAGCGAGTTCTTCGGCGGCGACGAGAACCGCGTCCCGGAGGATGTGTGGCGGGGGCTGGTACATCCGGACGATGCCTCCGTGTTCGACTATGAGTTGCGCGAAGCGCTGGGTGCGCAGCGTTCGCTGCATGCGCTGGTGCGGGCGCGGCGTGCCGACGGCGAATGGCGCTGGCTGGAAATGAATGCCCGGCCGCGTTTTTCGCGCACGGGCGAATTCGTCGGGCTGGCCGGCAGCAGCCCTGACGTGACCGAACGGCGCGAGATCGAACTGGCCCGCGAGGAGCTGCTGCAGTCCGAGCGCGCGGCGCGCAGCGCGGCGGAGAACACCGCGCGCCTGAAGGATGAGTTCCTGGCCACGCTGTCCCATGAGCTGCGCACACCGCTGACGACGATCCTTGGCTGGAGCGAGCTGCTGCTGCAGCGCGTGACGTCGGACAGTCCGCTGTACAAGGGGCTGGGCGTCATTGCCAGCAGCGCCACGGCGCAGAAACGGCTGATATCGGACATGCTGGACCTGAGCAGCATGTTGCTGGGCAAGGTGCAGCTTGAAGTGGAAGTGCTGGACCTGCGCGATCAACTGCGTGCCGCGCTGGGGGCGCAGGAGCTGGTGGCGGAGGGCAAGGCGCTGGACGTGAGCGTGGAGCTTCCGGATACACCCTGCCTTGTGCTCGGCGATGCCACGCGCATGCAGCAGGTACTGTGGAACCTGCTCTCCAACGCCATCAAGTTCACGCCGGCCGAAGGCTTCGTGAAGCTGAAGCTGGAGGAGCGCGGCGATGCGTGGCAGGTGACGGTGCAGGACAGTGGCGATGGTATCGATCCGGAGTTTCTCAACCACCTGTTCGGCCGCTTCCGCCAGGCCGATGGAACCACCACGCGCCGGCATGGCGGCCTGGGGCTGGGCCTGGCCATCGTGCAGCAACTGGTGGAGCTGCACGGCGGCAAGGTCACCGCGGCCAGCGAAGGGCATGGGCAGGGCGCGGTATTCACCGTGCTGCTGCCGCGCTACCAGCCGGACCATGGTGTGCGTCCGTTGCGCGAAGTGGTCAGCGGCGGCCCGATCACCGAGAAGATCATCGAGCCGTATCCTTTGCGTGGCCTGCGCGTGCTGGCCGTGGAGGACCAGGTGGAGGTGCTGGAATACCTGCGACGCATGCTGGAGGAACAGGGGGCCGACGTGACGGCAGCGGCATCGGCCGGAGAAGCGCTGGCGGTGCTCAACGACAGGAGCCGCGGGCATTTCGACGTGCTGCTGACCGACATCGGCATGCCGGGAATGGACGGCTACGGCCTGATCCGTACGCTGCGCGAAGACATGGCGGTGGATGCGCAGATGCTGCCGGCAGTGGCGGTGACGGCGCTGGCGCGTGCGGATGACCGCCGTCGCGCGCTGGCTTCAGGCTTCCAGGAACACGTGGCCAAGCCGTATTCGGTGGCGCAGCTGGTCGCTGCGGTACGGCATGTGCATGGTCCTGGGACGCACGCGTTGCATTGAACGGGCCAGCCGGGCAGAGCCCGGCTCTACTCCGATGCGTTGCGCTCAGTGTTCGAACAGGGTCGGCTCGGCGTCGAACCGTCGCGCGTAGGCACGCTCATCCGCCACGCGGCTGACTTCATCGTCTCCCATGTCCGGGGCACCGTAAACCGCGTAGGCGACCGTGCCATCGGCCGCCTTGCCCAACTGGTGCAGGCGATACCGCGAATGTCCGCCACCGGTATCGGCCGGGTAGTGCACGGGAGGCTGGCTGCCCTCCAGATCCATCTCGCTGTTGTCGACCACGCCACCGACGAACAAGGCACGCATGCGTTTTCTCCATTAATCCGAGGGGTGTGACTACCCTGACCGGCAGGGTGTTCGCGCCGGATCAAGGTCGCGTTGGCTTTTCGCAAAGCCCGGCACTGGTACACGTACCGGGCGGGCTGCGCTCCGGCGAGCCGCTACAATGGGCATCCCCCGAAACAGCAAGGCTTACCTGCCCGATGGCTGCCCGCGACGACGCTCCCCTGCAGACCCTGTTCCTGCCCTTCGCACAGGGCCTGCTGCGCTGGCCGCAGGGCCCGGTGGCCTTTCTGCGCGCCCGCGACGGCTGGCCACTGCGCGAACACGCACAGGGCCGTGAGCTGGTCTGCGAGCAGAGTTTTGCGCCCTTCGCGCAATCGCTGCAGGCCAGTGGCCGCGACGTGGCGTCCTCGCTTGGCGAAGACCAGGCCGGGCGTTTCGCCATGGTGCTGCTGCTGCCGCCCCGCCAGCGCGAGGAGGCCCGCGCGCTGTTCGCGCGCGCGTTGCGGCTGGTCGCCCCCGGTGGCATCGTGGTGGCCTGCCAGTCCAACAATGAAGGTGCGCGTTCGGGCGAAAGTGACCTGAAGCAGCTGGCCGGACTGGGTGGGGTGCTCACCAAGAATCATTGCCGGGTGTACTGGACATCGCCCCAGCAGGGCCAGCACGATGCCGCCCTGGCCACGCGCTGGGCGGCCCTGGATGCACCGCGCAGGATTTTGGACGGACGTTTCCTCAGCCGTCCGGGTGTGTTCGCCTGGGACCGTATCGACCCGGCGTCGGCACTGCTGGCCGAGCATCTGCCGGCGGATCTTGCCGGCCGCGCAGCCGATCTCGGCGCGGGCTACGGTTACCTGTCGCGCGAGCTGCTGGAACGCTGTTTGAAGATCTCCGCGCTGGACCTGTACGAGGCCGAACAGCGCGCGCTGGACCTGGCCCGGGCCAACCTGGCCACACCGCCGCGCGAGGTGCCGCTGCAGTACCTGTGGCGCGACGTCACCGATGGCATCGAGCCGGTCTACGATGTCATCGTCAGCAACCCGCCGTTCCACACGCCCGCACGCGAGGACCGCCCTGACATCGGCCAGCGTTTCATCGCCGTGGCCGCGCAGGGACTGCGCCGCGGTGGCCGCCTGTTCGTGGTGGCCAACCGCCATCTGCCGTACGAACATGTGCTCAACGACAGCTTCGGTACGGTCCGGGTGATCGCCGAACGCGACGGCTTCAAGCTGCTCGAGGCAGTGCGCGGAGGCGCGCGATGAAGCTGGTGAAGCTGATCGCCAACCTGGGTTACGGCAGCCGCAAGCAGGTGCAGTGGATGTTCCGCGAAGGCCGCATCACCGATGCCGCCGGTGAGGTGCTGTATGCGGACGACCAGGTAGCGCACGAGGCCATCCGCGTGGACGGCGAGCCGCTGGATCCGCCGGCGGGCCTGGCGATCCTGCTGCACAAGCCGCGTGGCGTCACCTGTTCCACCAAGGACAAGGGGCGGCTGGTGTACGACCTGCTGCCACCGCGTTACCGCGACCGCGATCCGGTGCTGTCCACCGTGGGCCGCCTGGACCGCGATACCAGCGGCCTGCTGCTGCTCACCGATGATGGTGGCCTGCTGCACCGGATCATTTCCCCGAAAGCCAAGCTGCCCAAGGTCTACGAGGTGGAGCTGGCCGAGGACCTGCGTGGCGATGAGGTGGCACTGTTCGCCAGCGGCACGCTGATGCTGGAATCGGAGAAGACCGCGCTGCTGCCGGCCGGGCTCGAGGTGCTGGGGCCACGTACGGCACGCCTGGTGCTGCACGAAGGACGTTATCACCAGGTGCGGCGCATGTTCGCCGCCACCGGCAACCATGTGCGGGCCCTGCATCGCAGTCGTGTCGGCGGGTTGGGCCTGGAGGGGCTGGAAGAAGGCCAGTGGCGGCCGCTGGACGCGGCGGATATCGATACGTTGTTCGCCCCGTGAGCGGAGTGGCCGCGCTGCCGTTCCGGCCCGAGGCGGTGATCTTCGACATGGACGGCCTGATGATCGACAGCGAGCGCATGTCGATCGCCTGCTGGAACCAGGCCGCGCTGGAACTGGGCATGCCATTGCCGGAAGGGTTCTTCCTGCGCATGGTGGGGCTGGGCGAGCGCGATTGCCGCGAGCTGCTGCAGCAGCACGTGGATGATGCACGACGGCTGGATGCGTTGTTCGCGCGCTGCCATGCGCTCTACGAAGCGAACACGCAGACCGGCCTGCCGCTTCGCCCCGGCATCACCGAACTGCTGCAGGTGCTGCAGGCGCACGCCATCCCACGCGCGGTCGCCACCTCCACCCGGCAGCCCCGGGCCAGCCGCAAGCTGGCGGCCTGCGGTCTGCTGGCGTACTTCGATGCGGTGGTGACCAGCAGCGACGTCGAACATCCCAAGCCGGCGCCGGACATCTACCTGCTGGCGGCGCAGCGGCTTGGCAGGCAGGCGTCCCGCTGCCTTGCGCTGGAGGATTCACCGGCGGGTACCCGCGCGGCGCTGGCGGCGGGAATGACCGTCATCCAGGTCCCTGATCTGATCGTGCCCGATGACGCACAGCTGGCGTTGGGGCATCGCATCGTCGAATCGCTGCACGATGCGCGTGCCTTGCTGCAGCCCTGGTTGGCATGACAGCGGGGCAGAGCCGGCCGTTGGCCGGCTCCGTTGCTCAGACCCTGCCGAACACCAGTGCGGCGTTGGTGCCACCGAACCCGAAGCTGTTGGACATCACCGTGTCCAGCTTCTGTTCGCGGCTTTCACGCAGGATGGGGAAGCCTTCCACCCTGGGGTCCAGCTCGCTGATGTTGGCCGAGCCGGCAACGAATCCGTCGCGCATCATCAGCAGGCAGTAGATGGCCTCGTGCACGCTGGCGGCACCGAGCGAATGCCCGGACAGCGCCTTGGTCGAGGACAGCGGCGGCACCGCATCGCCGAATACTTCGCGGATCGCGTTGAGTTCGGTGACATCGCCCAGCGGCGTCGATGTGCCATGCGTATTGAGGTAGTCCAGCGGACGGTCCACGTGTTCCATGGCCATCTTCATGCAGCGCACGGCGCCCTCGCCGGACGGCGCCACCATGTCGGCACCATCGGACGTCACGCCGTAACCCACCAGCTCGGCATGGATGGTGGCGCCACGCGCCACGGCATGGTCGTAGTCTTCCAGCACCAGCATGCCGCCGCCGCCGGCGATGACGAAGCCATCGCGGTTGCGGTCATAGGGGCGCGACGCGGTGGCCGGCGTGTCGTTGAAACTGGTGGAAAGTGCACCCATCGCATCGAACATCACGCTCATGGACCAGTGCAGGTCTTCGCCGCCACCGGCCAGCATCACGTCCTGCGCTCCGTGGCGGATGAGGTCCGCCGCCGCGCCGATGCAGTGCGCGGAGGTGGCACAGGCGGCCGACAGCGAATAGCTCAGGCCCTTGATCTGGAAGGCGGTGGCCAGGCAGGCCGATACCGTGGAACACATGGTGCGCGGCACCATGTACGGACCGACCTTGCGCACGCCGCGGCTGCGCAGGATATCGGCCGTTTCCACCTGCCATTCGCTGGAACCGCCACCGGAGCCGGCGATCAGGCCGGTGCGCGGGTTGCTGACCTGCTCCGGCGACAGCCCGGCATCGGCGATCGCGTCGCGCGCGGCAAGGTAGGCATAGGCCGAGGCATCGCTCATGAAGCGCTTGAGCTTGCGGTCGATCAGCGCATCGAGGTCCAGGTCGACGCGGCCACCAACCTGGCTGCGCAGGCCGGCTTCGGCATGATCAGGCAGGAAGGTGATGCCGGCACGTCCTTCGCGCAGGCTCGCCGATACCGTGTCCAGGTCGTTGCCCAGGCACGAGGTGATGCCCATTCCGGTGATGACGACACGCCGCATCAGAAGTTCTCCGTGGAGGTGAACAGGCCGACGCGCAGGTCCTTGGCGGCGTAGATTTCCCGGCCATCCACCAGCATGCGGGCGTCGGCCTGCGCCATCACCAGCTTGCGGTTGATGACGCGGGTGATGTCGATCTCATAGCTGACGAGCTTTGCATCCGGCAGCACCTGGCCGGTGAACTTCACTTCGCCGCAGCCCAGCGCGCGGCCACGGCCGGGGGCGCCCAGCCAGGTGAGGTAGAAGCCGGTGAGCTGCCACATCGCGTCCAGGCCCAGGCAGCCGGGCATCACCGGATCACCGATGAAATGGCAGCCGAAGAACCACAGGTCCGGGCGGATATCCAGTTCTGCGCGTACCATGCCCTTGCCGTGCGGGCCGCCGTCTTCGCGGATGTCGGTGATGCGGTCGAACATCAGCATCGGGTCGTTGGGCAGGCGGCCGGCATTGGCGCCGAACAGTTCACCGCGGGCGCTGGCCAGCAGCTGGTCGCGGTCGAACGCGTGGAGACGAGTCATGGAAAGCACGATCCTGGAAGCGGAAAACAGGGAAGCGAGCAGCCGAGGATGCACGAGGCGAACGCCTGCAATCAAACTTTGCGACCGTACGCAAGCGTAGTGTCGGCGGGCAAAAACGCGCATCCTGTTGATGTGCAAAGACCATACTTCAGCGTGTGGCCCACCAACGTCGAATGCCTCCAGAACCTTTACCATGACCGCCTTGCGCAAGATCATCCACGTTGACATGGACGCGTTCTACGCTTCGGTGGAACAGCGCGACGACCCTTCGCTGCGGGGGCGGCCGGTGGTGGTGGCATGGCGTGGCACGCGTTCGGTGGTGTGCGCGGCCTCCTACGAAGCACGCGTGTTCGGCATCCGCTCGGCGATGCCGGCGATGCGTGCCGAGCGACTGTGCCCGGATGCGGTGTTCGTGCCGCCGGATTTCGCCCGTTACAAGGCGGTATCGCGCCAGGTGCGCGGGATTTTCCTGCGCCATACCGACCTGGTGGAGCCCCTTTCGCTGGACGAGGCCTACCTGGATGTGACCGCGCCGAAATCCGGCATGGCGCTGGCGACGGAGATAGCGCGCGACATCCGTGCGCAGATACGTGAAGAGACATTGCTGACTGCTTCGGCCGGCATCGCGCCGAACAAGTTCCTGGCCAAGATCGCGTCGGACTGGCGCAAGCCGGATGGCCAGTTCGTGATCACGCCGCAGCGCATCGACGCGTTCCTGGCACCGCTGCCGGTGAAGAAGGTGCCGGGCGTGGGCAAGGTGATGGAGGGCCGGCTCGCGGCGCTTGGCATCGTCACCTGCGGCGACCTGCGTGGCTGGACGCAGCCGGCGCTGGAAGAAGCCTTCGGCAGCTTCGGGCGCAGCCTGTACAAGCGCGCACGCGGAATCGATGAACGGCCGGTGGAGCCGGACCAGCCCGTGCAGTCGATTTCCTCGGAAGATACCTTCAGCGAGGACCTGCCGCTGGAAGCGCTTGGCCCGGCCATCGCGGAACTGGCCGGCAGGACCTGGAATGCCACGCGCAGGACCGAGCGCAGTGGGCGTACCGTAGTGCTGAAGCTGAAGACCTCGCAGTTCCGCATCCTCACCCGCAGCCACACACCGGAGCGCCCGCCGCAATCGATGGAGGAACTTCGCGACATCGCGCTGGCCCTGCGCGCGCGGGTCGACCTTCCCGCCGACACCCGCTATCGGCTGGTGGGCGTCGGCCTGGGTGGCTTCCGCAGCCGTGAACCCGCCCTCCAGCGCGAACTCTTCGAAAATGGGGACGGAGGAGGTTAATTGAATCGCAGAAAATTTAACGTCCTCCGTCCCCCTTTTTTTGCGCTTGCACGCCCGTACAATCGGGTGTTTTCTGCATGCGAAGCTGTGTTTTCGTGACCGATTTCCCGTTGTACCCGTATCCGCTGGTGGTGTTCGACCTGGATGGCACGCTGGTGGACAGCGCCAGCGATATTGCCGAGGCGCTCAACCGTACCCTGCAGGACTGGCATCTGCCGCGCGTTCCCGAGGCGACGGTGTTGACGTGGATAGGCGACGGCGTGCGCAGGCTTGTGGAACAGGCCTTCGATGCGGCTGGCAGTGCCGCCGACCTGGGTGAGGTGATGCCTGGCTTCATGGTGCATTACCGCGAATGCCTGTTGCGCAGCCCGCGGTTGTTCGATGGTGTTCCGCAAGCCTTGGCGCAGCTGCGCGAGCGCAACGTGCCGCTGGCGATCTGCACCAACAAGCCGTCCGCGCTGGTACCGCCCTTGCTGAGGCACCTGGGCGTGGATGATGCGTTCGCGCTGGTGCTGGGCGGCGATTCGCTGCCGCAGCGCAAGCCGGACGGTGAGCCGTTGCGGCATATCGCCGCGCACTTCGGCCTCCTGCCGGCGCAGTGCCTGATGGTGGGTGACTCGTTGACCGACTATCGCGCGGCCCTGGATGCGGGCATGCCGGTGGCGCTGGTGCGTTACGGTTATCCGCGGGGGCTGGACCTGGAATGTGCCGAGGCGGTTGCGGTGATGGACGACCTGCGGGAGTTGCCGGGCCTGGCGGCTCCGCTGACGTAGTGCCGGGCAATGCAGGAGTGTCGCGCAGCCGGGCAGAGCCCGGCGCTACGGGGTCGGCTGGTAGCGAAGGCTCAGCTGGTATTCGCGGCCGGGCTGGTTGTACCAGGCAACGGTTTCGTAGCGGCGGTCGAACACGTTGGCTGCGCGCGCCAGCAGCGACCAGTCGCGGTTCAGTGCATATTCCAGGCGCACATCCAGCGTACCGTAGCCCGCCAGCCGTACCGCGTTGGCCGCATCATCGAAACGCTTGCCGGCACCGAAACCGGTCAGGCCCACGCGCAGATCGCCGAAGGTGCGGTCCAGGTCGATACGCGCCGTCTGCCGTGCACGACGTGCCAGCCAGTTGTCGTACGAGTTGCCCGCAGTGCGGTTGCGTGGATCGGTCCAGCTCAGCTGCGCGTTGATGTCCACGCCGCCCAGCACCACGTTACCGGTCAGTTCGGCGCCGCGGATGCGTGCCTTCTCGACCTGGGTCATCTGGAAGGTGGCCGCGTCAAAGGTGATCAGGTCATCAACGCGGGTTTCATACACGTCCACGCCCCAGCGCCAGCCGCGACCCTGCTGGGCGATGCCCAGGTTGGTGCTGCGGGATTCCTCCGGATCCAGTGTCGGCACGCCGCTCCAGGGATCGTAGAGATCGCTGAAGGTGGGCGCCTTGAAAGCGGTGCCGTGGCTCGCGGTCAGCTTCCAGCCGCCACCAAATTCCATGCCCCACGCCACCGAACCGGTGGTGTGGTTGCCGAATTGTTCGTTGTCGTCGTTGCGCATGCTGGCCTGCAGCTGGTGCTGCCCGAAGCGCCCCTGGTACTGCACGTACACACCCGTGTTGTCGCGGCTGTCGACCAGGTAACCGGCGCTGCTGCCGTCCAGGCTGTCATCGCTCCAGTCCACGCCGGCGGTGAGCAGATGGCCCGTGGCGATGGCGATGTCCGCCTGCAGCGAGGCGGTGTCGCGGTGCGTCTGCGCGCTGCCAAAGGCCTCCAGCGGACCGTAATTGTCCGATTCATTGTCGCTGCGGCCGATGCTGGCGGCCAGCCCAACCCGCTCCGATGGCGTGTAGCGGACCTTGCCGGCCAATACCTGCTGCACGGTTTCGGAGTAGTTGTAGTAGCCGTCATAGTGGTTCTCCCCTTCGGCACGCAGCGCCGTACCTTCCACGCTCCATTGCGGGTTGAAGGTGTAGCCGCCACGTGCGCTCCCGGAAAGGTTGCGATACCCATCGCGGTCCGGCTCTTCGGCGCCGCAGCCGGCGAAGGTCAGGCTGGAGCCACGGCAGGCATCGATGCCATCGCTGTGCTGGTAGCCAATGTCCAGCCCGAACCAGCCCCGTTCGGTCCCACCACCGATGCCGCCGCTGGCCTGGCGCAGGCCATGGCTGCCGCCGCCCAGTTCCAGTCGCGGCGCGAATCCACCGTCATGGCGGCGGGTGAAGATCTGCACCACGCCGCCGATGGCATCGGCACCGTACAGGCTCGACTGCGGACCGCGCACGATTTCCACGCGTTCGATCTGTGCCAGCGGCAGGTCCTGCAGCATGGCCAGGCCGAAATCAGCCGTGTTGATGCGCACGCCATCGATCAGCACCACGGTGTGCGACGAGTTGGTGCCGCGCAGGAACAGCGAGGTCTGCTTGCCCAGTCCACCGGTGTTGGCAAGATCGATACCGGCGCGGCCGCGCAGCAGGTCCTGCAGGGAGGTCGCCTGGCTGGCATCGATGGTGGCGCGGTCGATCACCTGCGCCGGGCTGAGGCTGTCGGACAGCATGATCGGCGTACGGGTGGCGGTGACCAGCATCGGGTCCAGCGCGGTGGTGGCATCCTGCGCGGCGGCGATGCCGGGCAATGTCGCCACCAGGGCCAGGGGGAGGATTCGGAACGGCGATGTCATGGGGGAAAACTCCGGTCTTCCGCGCACGCCCGCGCGGAGGCAAGGGGAGCTGCGGCGCGAAGGACAGGGCGATGCGCACCACGCGGACGCGGTGGCCGTCGCCGATGCCCACCGCATCGCAACCTATGGGCTTCCTGGCCGGTCTCCGGGCTTGCCGTCGGTGGAAACCACCGGGCGGACGCCTTCCCATGCCAGGGCACAGTGGCGTGATGTCCGCTTGTGACGTGCTTACCGTTGCGGGGGCAGCGCCGGAGTGGCATCGAACGATGCGTCACCGGCTTCCCGTTTCAACCTGCCGGCGCATGCCGCAGGTCACCTGGAAGTGCGCGCAGTCTAAGCCATCGGAGGCGCGCATGCAGATGGTCGGCGCGCGTCGACTAGAATGGGTGCTGCTTCTGGTCCAGACCTGTTCCCCGATGTCCATACCGTGTTGTGTTGCCCTCCTGTCCAATGCGCCGGGCGCTGCCCGCCCGCCCCGGCAGGAGGAGGGAGCCGTGCTGCATCGCCTGGACGTGCGCGCGCCATGATCATCGATCTGCTACGCCACGCCAGCACCGGCCGCGATACCCATCTCGATGGGCGCAGCGATCCACCCCTGCTTGCCGGCAGCCATGATGCGCTCTGCCAGGCGTATGACGCGCTGGAGTGGGAGCGGGTGATCTGCTCGCCGCGGCTGCGCGCGCTGCATACCGCTGTGGCGCTGGCGGTGCCGCGCAACCTGGAAGTGCAGCCTGAAGCGGACTGGGAGGAGCTGGATTTCGGCGACTGGGACGGTTTGCCCGTCGATGCGCTGCCGGAGCCGTCGCTGCTGGGCTTCCACCGCGATCCGCATGCATTCCCGCCGCCCAACGGAGAGAGCTGGGGGCACTTCGAGCGGCGCATCGCGCGCGCGCTGGATCGGCTGTTCGACGAGGAAGAAGCGGCTGATGCGGCGCCGACGCTGATCGTCAGCCATGGAGGGCCACTGCGGATGGTGCTGTCGCAGGCGTGCGGACTGCCGATGTCGCTGTGCTGGGCGCTGCGCATCGACCATGGCACGCGCCTGCGGCTGCGCGTGGAACGCAGCGACAACGGCCTGTGGGGCGAGCTGCTGGAACTGCAGCAGCCGACGGCGGTCAGCTGACCGGAGGCGGCGCTACCGCTCGTTGCTGTCGAAACGATGTTCCCGCACCGGGCCGGCGGCGGGACCTGCCGGTTTCAACGGCTGTGCGGCGATGCACGCTTCGTATTCGCGCACCAGTGCATCGCGCCGTGCGGGCTCCAGTTCCTGCCAGTGGCAGTCGCGCAGCGCGCCTTCCAGTGAGTACAGCAGGTTGAGGCTGGGCTTGAATCCCGCCCTCCTCACCTTGACGAAGGCGCCTACCGCGCCCACGGCCTGCAGGTCCTCGCGGCTGCGCAGGCCGACCTGGCGCAGCCACGCCGCGCTCTTCGGTCCGATGTTGCGCAGTCCCGCGGCATTCATGCCAGTGCGTCGATGAACACCTGGGCGATGGCTTCCAGGCCAGCCTGGTCATCGGCGTCGAAACGGGACAGCCGCGGGCTGTCCAGATCGAATACGCCGATCAGTTCGTCGCCGCGTACAAGGGGCACCACCAGCTCCGAGCGCGAGGCTGAGTCGCAGGCGATATGGCCCGGGAAGGCATCGACGTCCTCGATGCGCTGGGTAGCGCGCTGGCTGGCCGCCGTTCCGCACACGCCCTTGCCCAGCGGAATGCGCACGCACGCGGGCAATCCCTGGAACGGGCCGACCACCAGTTCCCTGCCATCGTACAGATAGAATCCCACCCAGTTCAGGTCCGGCAGGGCGTGGTACACCAGCGCAGCGATATTGGCCGCATTGGCAATGCGATCGCTCTCGCCATGCACCAGGCCACGGGCCTGTTCGAGCAGCTGGGCGTATTGTTCCGGCTTGCTGCCGGTCAGCGTGGAGGTGGCGAACATGCGGCAAGTCTAGCAAGGACACGTCCAGCAAGGGCACGCCCAGCAACAGCGCCCGGGCAGGTCGCTGCGCCATGCGCCGCGCAGGATCGTTGGTGGCGTCGCGACCGGAGCAGCAGTGTCATTTCATCGGTACCGGCACCGGATCACGACGGTACAGCTGCGGGAAGCGTTGCCGCAGTGCCGCCAGTTTGGGCGCATCGTAGTAGCGGATGTAGGCAGCCTGCGGATAGCGCGCCATGTAATTCTGGTGGTGGCCCTCCGCCGGGAAGAACGGCTTGCCACTGCCCAGCTCGGTCACCACCGGGGCCCTGAAGGCCGCCGCGATCTGGCTGACGTAGGCCCGGTTGGCCGCCTGCTGGCGCGGGTCGTCGCTGAAGATGGCAGATCGGTACTGGCTGCCGCGATCCGGCCCCTGGCGGTTCAACTGGGTGGGATCATGCGCCACGGAGAAGAACACCTGCAGCAGCTGGCCGTAACTGACCTGCCGGGGATCGTAATCCACGCGGACGGCTTCGGCGTGCCCGGTGGTGCCGGAGGTGATCCGTTCGTAGCGGGCGGTTGATGCTTCGCCACCGATATAGCCGGATACCGCGTTGCTCACACCTTTCACATGCTGGAACACGCCCTGCACGCCCCAGAAACAGCCACCGGCGAACACCACGCTGGCCTGCGTGCGGTCATCGGTGAACGCTGCCGCGCCCGTCGCGGCGGGCAACGCGCGGCTTTCCTCCGTGTTCATCGCCGGTGGCGTGGCGGCCTTGCCAAGGCCGGGTCCGGCATCCACCGCGAAGGCCAGCAGCGCGCCCACCGCCAGGGCGGCGAAGCTGCCGGCGATACCCTTCTCAAGCGACATCTTCATCAGCTTTCCCTCAACCGAACGTAAAGGCATAGGCCTGGACACCGGGGTCCAGGAACTCGATCTCGAAGCGATGCTCGCCGACGCTGTCGCGCTGGCGTACCAGTTGGTACAGGCGGTGTTCGGCCACCGTTCCGGTGCCATCGGCAGCAACGTCGCCGCCGGCATCGGCGGCCGGCAGCGGCCTGCCATCCAGCCACACCCGGAAACGCACCGGCCTGCCATCCTCGGCAGGGGCCAGCACCAGGTGCAGGTCACGGGCATGGAAGCGGAAGGCGATGCGGCCGCCGGCCTGGCGCAGTTCCGCCGCCTCGTCGGTCACTTTCCAGCGCCCGCCCAGGCCCCACTGGTTCAGTGCCAGCGTGGACGGCAGGGCGTAATCGAATGCATCGCCTGGATGCTGTCCGCCGCTGGAAGCGAAATTTTCCGCGCGCGCGTGGCCCAGGTAGGTTTCCGGAGAACGCAGGTTGCGCATGTCGGCCTGCTCGGCCACGCCCTGCAGGTGGCCGGCGGCGGCATCGACCGGCGGTGGCAGATCGCGGTTGCCCGCTTCCTGCAGCAGACGCCGGATCACCTGTTCGGAGTGCGCGTAGTTGCCTTCGCCGAACTGGTGCGCGCGCACCTGGCCCTGTGCATCGACGAAGTAATGCGCGGGCCAGTAGCGGTTGTCGAACGCACGCCAGATCGCATAGTTGTTGTCGAGTGCGACCGGATAGTCCACCTTCAGTTGTTCGACCGCGCGCATGACGTTGCGCGGATTGCGTTCGAAGGCGAATTCCGGCGTATGCACGCCGATCACCACCAGGCCGTGGTCGCGGTAGCGGCGCTCCCATTCGTGCACGAAGGGCATCGCCCGCAGGCAGTTGATGCAGGAATAGGTCCAGAAATCGATGAGCACCACCTTGCCACGCAGTGCCGCAGCGCCAAGCGGCGGACTGTTGAGCCAGCCAGTGGCACCCTCCAGCGGCGGCAGGTTGCCTTCCATCGGCAACGGTGCGCCGGCGGAGGCGGCCGTGGTGGTCATGGCGTTGCCTGCCGGCCGTGCAGCGGGCACCACATCCAGCAGGCGCTGTTCCAGGCGTGCGGTGCTCAGCGTGGACAGCCGCGTCAGCACGCCGGTATCCCAGCCCATCGCGATGGCCACGACGGCCAGCAGTGCCGCCACGCCAAGCCCGCGACGCAGTGCATCGCCCAGGCCCAGGCGCGACTTCAGCGCATTGAACACGCGCCCGCCCACCCATACCGCCAGCGCCAGGCCAGTGGCCGCTCCCAGCGCATATGCCACCAGCAGGCTGCTGGTGGCGATGCTGGCGCCGTTGAGTGCGGCCCCGGTAAGCACCAGGCCGAGGATCGGACCGGCGCAGGGCGCCCACAGCAGCCCGGTGGCGATGCCGATCAACAGGGACGTCCCGGCACCGCCGCGGCCGGCATCATCGGCCGCATCGGCACGTGCGCTCAGGCGTGCACCGATGCGCTGGAACGGTGCCAGCAGGCGATCGGCCAGCGCCGGCCACAACAGGGCCAGTGCGAACAGCGCCATCAGCGCCAGCGCCAGCCAGCGACCGATCTGGTTGGCCTGGACCACCCACGCGCTGCCCACCGCCGCCAGGCTGGCAACGGCGGCGAAGGTGACCGCCATGCCCAGCAGGAGAGGCAGGGTGCTGCGCAGGAAGGAGCGGCCAGCGCGCGCGAACACGAACGGCAGCACCGGCAGGATGCACGGGCTGAGCAGCGTCAGCACGCCGCCCAGATACGCCAGCAGCAACAGGATCATCGGAGCTCCATGGTCGGGAAGGGCATCAGACCGATACGCGCCAGCCGCCATCGGCCGCCGTCCGGGGAGTGGGAACGAACGTGAGTGCGGCGCCATTCATGCAGTAGCGCAGGCCGGTCGGTCGCGGCCCATCGTTGAAGACGTGGCCAAGGTGGCCGCCGCAGCGACGGCAATGGATCTCCACGCGCAGCATGCCGAAGGCCGTGTCGCGGTCCTCGCCCACCGCATCATGCAGTGGCGCCCAGAAACTCGGCCAGCCGGTGCCGCTTTCAAACTTGGTGGAAGAGGAGAACAGTGGCAGGTTGCAACCGGCGCAGTGGAACGTGCCCTTGCGATGTTCGCGGTCCAGCGGACTGCTGCCGGCGCGTTCGGTGGCATGCTGGCGCAGGACCGAGTATTGCGTCGGTGTCAGCATCTGCCGCCACTGCGCGTCGCTGTGCATGACCTCGAACGTGCGTGTGCGGGCGCCTGCGGCCGCCGCCGGGGCCGCCCGGCTGCAGGCACCCAGGCCAAGCACGCCAGCGGCGGCGGTCATGCCGCCAAGTCCAAGCAGGTGACGACGGGTGAGCGACATGGTGGGCATCTCCACGGAGGACGATGACTGCATGCTGCGCCGAGGCCGGTCAACGAGTCCTCACGCCAGGTTAAATTTTCCGTGATACATCCGTGCGTGCTGCGCGCCACAATGGCGGCAGGTTCCCCGGGGTTCCCGCATGCACGCCAGACGCGTCCTCATCGTCGAAGACGACGCCCACATCGCCGAACTGCTGCGCCTGCACCTGGGCGACGAGGGCTATGGCGTGGCCCACGCCGCCACCGGTGATGAGGGCCTGCGCCTGCTGGAACAGGAAGGCCCCTGGGATGCGCTGGTGCTGGACGTGATGCTGCCGGGCGTGGATGGCCTGCAGCTGTGCCAGCGTGCCCGCGCCATGGCGCGCTACGTGCCGATCATCATCATCAGCGCGCGTGGCAGCGAGACGCAGCGGATCGTCGGGCTGGAACTTGGCGCGGACGATTACCTGTCCAAGCCCTTCTCCATGCCGGAACTGGTGGCACGGGTGCGGGCCCTGCTGCGTCGTGCCGACGCGATGGCGCAGTCCGCGCGCATCGATGCCGGCGCGCTGGAGGTGGGCGGCCTCGCGCTGGACCCGGTGGCGCGCACGGCAGCCATCGATGGCCGCGAGCTGGAACTCACACCCCGTGAATTCGACCTGCTGCTGTTCTTCGCGCGCAACCGCGACACGGTGTACTCGCGCCTGGAACTGCTGGACCAGGTATGGGGCTATTCCCACGATGGCTACGAACATACCGTCAACACGCACATCAACCGGTTGCGCAACAAGATCGAGGTGGACCCGGCATCGCCCCGGCGCATCATCACGGTCTGGGGGCGCGGCTACAAGCTGGTGGCACCGGCCGGGAGCGCTCCGTGATCCGCCTGCGGCTGTGGCAGAAGCTGGCGGCGGTGTTCTGCGCGCTGCTGGTGCTGTGTGGCCTTGCATTGCTGGGCATGCAGATGCGTACCGCGGTACGCCATGAGCAGGAAGTGGTGCAGCGGCTATCGCTCGACCTGGCTGCGCACATCGCGCGCCGCAGCGAACTGATGGACGCTGCGGGCATGCGCCAGGGCGAGGTGCGCGCGCTGTTCGGCCAGCTGATGGCCGTCAACCCCAGCGTGGAGGTCTATCTGCTGGACGACCAGGGGCGGATCCTGGGGCACGATGCGCCGCAGGGGCACCTGCATCGCGACCGCGTGGCGGTGGAACCGCTGAAGGCACTGCTGGCCGGCGCGCCGCTGCCGATTCTTGGTGACGACCCACGCAGCGCGCACGCACGAAAGGTATTCAGCGTTGCGCCACTGATGGTGCAGGGCCGCCAGGCGGGCTACATCTATGTGGTGCTGGTGGGGGAGCAGCGGCAGATGCTTGCCGATGACCTTGCTGCAGGCAGCCAGTGGCGCACGCTGCTGGGATCCGGGGCGCTGGTGGTGGCGCTGTGCGGGCTGGCGGGGCTGGTGGCGTTCTACTGGGTGACCCGGCCGTTGCGTGAACTGACCCGGCGCATCCAGTCGTTCGATGTGGACTCGCCGATGGCCGTGGCCGAACCTGCTCCATTGCCCGCTGGCGAACGCGACGAACTGGCCATCCTGGCACATGCGCACGCGCAGATGGCGCACCGGCTGGGTGAACAGTGGCAGCAGCTGCGCCAGCAGGACCTGCAGCGCCGCGAACTGGTCGCCAATATTTCCCATGACCTGCGCACGCCGCTTTCCTCGCTGCACGGTTACCTGGAAACGCTGGCCATGAAGGAGGCGGCGTTGTCAGCGGAAGAGCGCCGGCGTTATCTGTCCATCGCCCTGGCGCAGAGCGCGAAGGTGGGTGGGCTTGCGCGCGCCCTGTTCGAACTGGCACGGCTGGAACATGGCCAGGTCCAGTTGCAGCGGGAGATGTTCGCGCTGCCGGAGCTGCTGCAGGACGTGCTGCAGAAGTTCGAGCTGGCCGCGCAGGCCAGGGGCCAGCGGCTCGATGCGGTCGTGCCCCGCGGACTGCCGCAGGTATGTGCGGACGTCGGGCTGGTGGAACGCGTACTGACCAACCTGATCGACAACGCCCTGCGGCATGCGCCGCAAGGAGGCCATGTGCAGGTACGGTTGGCCGCGGATGCGGACAGCGTGCAGGTACAGGTGGCCGACGATGGACCGGGCGTGGATCCGTTGCTGGAGGCCACCCTGTTCCATGCACCTGCATCGACGGGCGTCCGGCGTGGCGACAATGGCGGCCTTGGCCTGCTGATCGTACAGCGCATCCTCCAGCTGCATGGACGCTCGATTCGGCTGCTGGATCGTGGTGAAGGCAGCGGAACCGGTGCTGTGTTCATGTTCGAGCTTCCGCGCCGCGATGCCACGATCACCCACCCGCGGGTCATCCGCTGAGGCGGGAGGCGGACAGATCGTCCTCCGGGAAACGTAAGTGGAAGCGTGCCCCGCCCAGCGGAGCATCCAGGATGACAGCCGACCCCCGATGCCGGGTCACGATGACGCGGACCATGGCCAGTCCGAGTCCAAAGCCGTCCCGGTTGCAGTCCAGCTGGATGTAAGGGTGAAACACGCGCTCGCGCATGGGTGCAGGGATGCCGGGCCCGTCATCGTCGATCTCCACGACGGTCATCCCTGCGGCCTGGTGGACGCCCACGCGGACGATGCTGCGTGCATGGCGGTACCCGTTGGCAAGCAGATTGCGCAGCGCCAGCTCCACCGCGGGTGCGTTGCCACGCAGCGACGCGTCGTCGTTCATGTCCATGATGAGCGATGGGCCGCCTTCGCTGGCAATGCCGTTCCACAGCTTCCCGACCAGTGGTGCGATGGTGATCCGCGAGCGCTCCAGCAACGGCATGCGACCGAAGCGTGCGTATTCCAGCCCTGCGCTTGTCAGCTGCTGCAGCCGTGCGATATCGGCGTCCAGTTCGTCCAGCAGCCCGGCGGTGGTGGGGGTGTCGGCTGCCTCGCGCAGCAGTTCACCGGTAAAGGTCAGGCGCGCCAGCGGCGTGCGTATCTCATGGGCGACCGCATGGGACATCAGGCGTTGTCCATCGAGCAGGATGCGCATCTGCTCGGCGACATGGTTGAGTGCGATGCCGAGCGGGCGAAGCAGGTGGGTGTGCATGCGCGGTGCCGAGGCTTCGAAGTGATTGTCGAGCATGCCGCGTGCGGCCGCATCCAGCGCGTTGATGTCCCGGCAGAGTCGATAGATCAACAGGTACAGGGGGATGACGATGGCCGATACCATCAGCAGCAGCAGTGCCCAGTCGCTGACGGGCGACGGCTCCTCGGTCGTACGGGGCTCATCGAGCAACGTGTCGAAATTGCCGAGTACCAGGACCTGGTCGCTTCCATGCACGCGCTGGTAGCTGTAGGAATTGTCCTCACTCACCACGATGGTGCCGGCACTCAGTTCACGGCGGCGGAGGGGGTCCAGCCGTGCCGTGATGTCATGGATGTCGCGCAGGACGATGGGATAGGAAAAGTCGGCCTGGATGTCCTTCATGACCGCTGGCCACGCGGCGGCATCATCATGGTCGAGGCGTTTCATGACCAGTGCATGGGTTCCCCGCAGCTGGCTGCGCATCTGCTGGTCGAAGTGATCTTCGGTCCAGTGGCTCCATGCCATGATGCCGCCGGCGACCAGCAGCAGCTGGGTGGCAACGAACAGCACGCCGTAGTAGACATACAGCCGCCAATGTCGGAGCTTCATGGTGGTCAGTCCCAGTCGGTGCGGCTGAACAGATAGCCGCGGCCGCGGATGGTGCGGATACGTACCGGTTCGGATGCGCAGTCGCCGAGGCGACGACGGAGCCGGGAGATGCGTGCATCCATGGAACGGTCCAGACCATCGAATCCGACCCCGCGCAGCTGCCTGAGGAGAGAGTCGCGATCCATGATGCGACCGGCGTTCCTGGCCAGCAACGCCAGCAGGTCGAACTCGGCAGTGGTCATGTCGACGACCTTTCCTCCCAGGTGGACTCGCCGTTCCTGCAGGTCGATCCGCAGGGTTCCAAACGCGACCATCGATGGCTGGTTGGTCGCCTGGCCCCGCCGCAGGTGTGCGCGAAGCCGCGCCAGGAGCACGCGTGGCTCCACCGGCTTGGTGATGTAGTCATCCGCGCCCAGCTCCAGCCCGAGAACCTGGTGGATATCGTCCGCGCGTGCACTGAAGATGCACAGGACGCCGCGATAGTCCTGGCGGACGCTGCGGCAGATATCCAGTCCGTCGCCATCGGGCAGGCCGATATCCAGAAGCACCAGGTCCGGCTGGTCGGAAAGGATGTGGTCGGCGGCCTGCGTGGCGTCCGGATGGTGCTCCACCTGCAGGCCGTGGCTCTGCAGGTATCGACTGACCAACGTCACCAGACGCGTGTCGTCATCCACCATCAGCACGGTGGAACGCTCGGTAAATCCGGTCGTATTCATGCATCGATGCTAGCGCCCGCTGTCGACACCGGACAGCCGGATATGCGTCATGCGCATGCTCTTCCGGTTATCGAAGCGCGTTTTCTCGAAGCTGGTCACAGACCGTTACAGAGCATTACGCACGGTCACCCGTGCTGACAAAGAAGCGAAGGAATGTCAGGAGGCTGGAGCGCAGCATTGCACTCTCATCAACGAAGGAGCAGCGCAATGCAAAAGAAGACATGTTTCCTGGCAGCGGCAATCCTGGGAATGGCGCCGGCACTGGCTGCCGCGGCCGAGGGCCGTGAGGGTGTATACGGCCTGGCGGGCATCTCGCGCTACAAGCTGGAGGACAAGGGAGCGAAGGATGCAGCGGGCAAGCGTGATGTCTGGAAGGCCAACACCAACGCGGTAAGCCTCGGCGGTGGTGTGCGTGTTTCACCGAACCTGGCCTTCGAGGGCGGATATCGCTTCAATCCCCGTGGTGTGAAGCGTGACGGTGTAGGCAAGTATTCCAGCCAGTCGCTGGATGCATCGATGCTGGTGATCATGCCGGTGGGAGATCGCGTGGAGCTGTTCGGTCGTGCCGGTGCCGCCTACATGCGCAACAGCCTCAAACCGGCGGTGAAGGTGGAAGGCATCAAGGCTCCTCGCGACAGCATGCTGGCCGCGCGACTGGGTGTCGGCATGGATTTTCACCTTTCGGAAAACACCTTCATCCGTGCCGAAGCCAGTGTCCTCAAGCCGAGAAAGTCGGGAAGCAGCAAGGTACTGCAGGGAAAGAAGTGGCAGTCGGAAGGCGTTGCCCTGAGCATCGGCCAGCGTTTCTGAGCGCGGCGTCTGTTTCCGGGTACCACCGGCTGCCTTGCGCAGCCGGTTTCTTCATCGGGCGAGGGCAATCGCTGTGGAACTGACAGGAAGCTGGGAACCGCTCTGCGGTGCCTGGGGCAATGGCCTGCACGGGGTGGAAGGCCAGGCGGTGGCGGCCGGACCGGGATGGACAGACGCGCTGGCCGGTTTTGCCGTCACCTGTGGGGAGGGTGCCGGCGTTTCCCGTTGTGGACGCCATATCGTGGCCATGCAGGGGAGGGTGCGCATGGGACGCTCAAGGCAAGGTGTTGCGGCCGCGGATCTCGCCGACACCATCGCCGAGCGTGGCCTGCGCGCGGCGCTTGCGGACATGGACGGTGCGTTCGTGATGGCGCATTGGGACTGCGAGACGCAACGCCTGGGGTTGGCCCGCGATCCCGTCGGGCAGCGCGCGCTGTACTACGGATGGGTCGATGGCCGGCTGGTGTTCTCCAGCGACCTGGGGGAACTGCGGGCATCGTCGCGCTGGAACATTCCGGTGGACCGTGGTGCGCTGGCCCTGTTCCTGCGGCACGGCCATGTGCCTGCGCCGTACAGCATTCACCAGGGCATCTACAAGTTGTTGCCGGTCAGCATGCTCGAACTGTCGCGGAAGGATGCAATGCGTGGTCCGCAGTACCACATCCCGGGCATCGATCAGCTGCGCTTCTGGGATGCGGCGTCCGTCTATGGCGACGCTCTGGTGCGCCGGTCCGCGATTCCGGCCGAAGTGGCCATCGAAGGTCTCCATCTCCGGTTGCAGCGTGCGGTGGAGGCATCGGCGGCCACGGGCGGAGCGACGCGAGCGGGGGCATTCCTGTCCGGGGGTACCGATTCCTCGCTGGTGACCGCCCTGCTGCAGATGCAGTCCGATCTGCCGGTGACGACTGTCGGCATAGGGTTTCACGCTCCCGAGCATGACGAGCGGGAGTGGATGGTGGCCATCGCGCGCCACTTGGGGGTCAACCATGAAACGGTTGTATTTGATGATGGTGCCGTGCTGGAGCACGTACAGCGCATTCCCGACGTATGGGCCGAGCCTTTTGCCGACGCCTCGCAGCTTCCCACCCTGATGGCCAGCGAGCTGTTGTCCGGGCGCTGCCTCACGGCGCTCACCGGCGATGGGGGGGATGAGCTGTTCTGCGGCCACGGCGCTTATCTGCGCGCCGTACGCAATGCCCGTTGCAGTGCATTACTGCCTGGATGGTTGCGGAACTGGTTTGCCCGCCATGACCAGAGCGACAGGGAACGCTGGCGTGCCGGTGGCATGCAGGCGCTGGCCGCGGAGCTGTCCGGAACGGGTGCCGCCCATCATTACCTGATGCGTGTTTCCCGCTGGCGCGAGCCTGCACTGCTGCTGGGCGGCGTGATCGAGCCGCGGACGGCTTACCGGGATGTATCGCTGCCGCTGGTCGGCGGAGAGCTCATCGACCAGGTGCAGTATCTGGATTTCACCATGGAACTGGGCAATGGAATCCTCACCAAGGTCGGCGCTGCTGCGGCTGCATGTGGCCTGGTGACGGCGTCACCGCTACTGGACAAGCGTGTGATCGAGTTCGCCTGGCAGCTCCCGGTGGATCTCAAGCTGCGCCGCGGAGAACAGAAATGGATACTCAAACAGCTGCTCTGCCGCTACCTTCCAGCCCCGCTGGTGCAACGGCCCAAGCGCGGCTTTGGCCCGCCCATCAGCGCCTGGCTGCGTGGACCGTTGCGGGAATGGGCACACGCCTTGCTGGCGCCCGCTTCGTTGACGGCAGCGGAAATCCGCGACCATGCGCGCGTGCGATGGATGTGGGAGCGGTTCCAGCAGGGAGAGCGTCACTGGCATCCCCCGCTGTGGACCCTGCTGATGTACCTGGCGTGGCATGAGCGCATGCGATGCCATGCTTCCAATGGCGGGTCCAATGGCTGATGCCGACGCAAAAAAAAGGACCCGACAGAGGGAGGGATCTGCCGGGTCCTGCGATTGCACGGGGGGAGGGACCCATGCAATGTCCTGCGGCTTCAGGCGCTTGCCATCCTCTTCGATGGACCGCCGTGACAGCCTTGATGCAATGCAGCATACGCCTTTTTTGCTGCATTGCAACAGTGTCGCGCCAATTTCCTGATCCTGTCTGAATCCCGTTCAGGATCAAGCACTTGTCATCCGCCCTGTGGCCCGCGGTAGCGACAGCCTGAGGTGCAGGTTTCATGCACGGTGATCTCGCTCAGGGCGGGAAGCAACGGTTTGAGCTCGCGCCAGATCCATACCGCCAGGTTCTCGCTGGTGGGATTCTCCAGGCCGGGAATGTCGTTGAGGTAATGGTGGTCCAGGCGGTCATAGAGAGGCTGGAAGGCCGCCTTCACGTCGCCGAAATCCATGATCCAGCCCGTGTCTGCGCCAGGCTCGCCAGCAACTTTCAGCTCCACGCGGAAGGAATGCCCGTGCAAGCGCGAACACTTGTGGCCCGGCGGCACGTTGGGCAGGCGGTGGGCTGCCTCGATCATGAAGACTTTGAAGATTTCCATGCGGCCATTGTAGCGGCGACACGGGCATGCCTGTGCCACTGCGCATTCAAAAACATGTTCATCGCGATGAAGAGATGTTATTGTCTCTTATATCCGTATGAAGAGATGTTATTGGTCCGGAAGCGACCGTTCATGCGCTACTGCGGAGCCACCACCACCCACCCCCACGATTACCACATGCCCCAGCACACCCTGCTCGTGGCGGCTCTTGCCGCCGCCTTGGCCGCGCCTTTGCCCGCCGCCGCCGAGACCTCCGCTTCCACCGCCGCCACGGGCGATGCCAGCACGCTGGCGGCCGTACGTGTCACCGGCTCCAACATCAAGCGCAGCGATACCGAAACCGCCAATCCGGTGCAGGTGATCGACCGCGAACAGCTGGACGCCACCGGAAAAGCGTCCGTGGCCGACGTGCTTCGCTCCCTTTCCGCCAATACCGGCAATGCCGCCAACGAAACCTCCAACAGTGGCTGGGCATCGGGTTCGGCCGGGATCGGCCTGCGCGGCCTTTCGCAGAAGAACACCCTGGTGCTGCTCAATGGCCGCCGGCTGGCCAACTACGGTTTCCCGGCCAACGGTCTTTCCGACACCTTCGTCAATCTCAACGCCCTGCCGCTGGTCGCCGTGGAGCGCATCGAGGTGCTGAAGGATGGAGCATCGGCGGTGTACGGTTCGGATGCCGTTGCCGGTGTGGTCAACATCATCACCCGCCAGGATTTCCAGGGCGCGGAGTTCGGCGCCAGCGCCGGCACTGCCGACCAGGGCGGCCTGGACGAACACAAGTTCAAGTTCGTCGGCGGCCTGGGCGACCTGGACCGTGATGGCTACAACATCCTGGTCAGCCTGGAAGGCTACAACCGTGACCGGCTGGACCAGGACGAGCGCGACCTGACGACGTCCGGCATCTACAGCGACCAGCCCGGCGGGCGCTGGAACGGCTGGTCGGCCAAGGGCGCGCGGTACCTGGTGGACGGCGTATCGGTGCCGATGCTGGATGCGCAAGGACACTGCCCGGAGGGCACCACGCGGGTGGCCAGCGCACCGATCGATGGCCTGGCCGGCGACACCTGCGGCTTCAACCAGGCGCCGTATACCACGCTGATTCCTTCCACCAAGCGGTGGCAGGCATATGCCAACGGCACCTTCCGCCTCAGCGACACCATCGAAGCGTTCGGCGAAGTCCTGTACAGCGAAGTCAAGGGTGTTTCCTGGTTCGGCAGCAGCCCGTTCTTCACCCTGGAAAGCGGCCGTTTCGCGCTCAATGCAGATACCGGGCTGGCCGAGCCGGTGTCCTCCAACCTGCCGGCCGGCAATCCCTACAACGCCTATGGCCGGGCGATACCGATCGAGTACACGTTCTTCGACCTCGGCGGCACGATCAAGACCAATCGTTCGCAATCCTACCGTGGCCTGTTCGGTGTGCGCGGCCGCACCGGAAGATGGGACTGGGAAGCGGGTGCATTCGGCGCGCGCAGCAGCGAGCGGGAAACGGTATCGGGCGGCTTCGCCAATCGCTGGGCGCTGGCCGATGCGCTGGCCACCGGCAGCTACAACCTGCTGGATCCCTCGGCCACGCCGCAGGCGGTGCTCGATGGAATCAACATAGCCACGCTGCGCCCGGCCGAGTCGAAACTGCAGGGTATCGACGCGAAGCTGTCCGGTACGCTCGGCCACACCTGGGCGGGCGACATCGGCTTCGCCTCGGGCGTGGAATGGCGCCGTGAGAAGCTGGATTCGAACAATCCGTGGCAGATCGACGCCGGACTGCAGGTGCGCCCGGCCATCGCCGAGGTCCATGGCGAGCGCAACGTGACCGCCGCCTATGCCGAGGCCAACATTCCGCTGGCCTCGACGCTGGAGCTTTCGGTGGCCGCGCGTGCGGATCATTACGACGACTTCGGCGACGCGTTCTCGCCGAAGGTCGGCCTGCGCTGGCAGCCACTGGACGTGCTGCTGGTGCGTGCGGCGGCATCGAAGGGCTTCCGCGCACCGTCGCTTTCCGAGAACTCGGACAGCACCAGCATCTCCTACGGCAGCGTGGTGGATCCGCGCGACCCGGACCTGCCGGGCTCGCGCCAGAACCCGACCTTCTTCACCGTCGGCAACACCGACCTGAAGCCGGAACGTACCCGCAGCTACAACTTCGGCGTGGTGCTGTCGCCCTGGGCCACTACCAGCCTGAGCGTGGATTACTACAGGATAGAACTGGAGAACCTGGTCGGCACCAACAACACCCAGACCCTGGTAACCGACGATGTGCCCGGCGCCGTGCTGCGTGATGAGCGCGGCAAGCTGCTGGCGGTGTACAACCGTTACCAGAACCTGAGCACGCTGCAGACGTCCGGCATCGACGTGGAGCTGCGGCAGCGGATTCCCACCGATCGCTTCGGCGAGTTCAACCTGTCCTCGGCCTATACGCACGTGCGCGACTACAGGCGGCCGACCGTGATCGACGGCCCGCTGGTGGACTATGCCGGCAGCAACCTGGGCGCGACGTTGCCGAAGAACAAGGCGACCACCACGCTGGACTGGAGCACCGGCGATGTGCGTACCGCGCTTACCTGGTACTACACCAGCGGCTACGACCAGAAGGCGAGCGCCAGCGCGCAGGCGGTGCAGGACCGCGTGGATGCGTACAGCCAGTTCGATCTGTACCTGGGCTACACCGGCTTCGAGCAGCTGACGCTGTACGCGAAGATCCAGAACCTGGGCGATGAGGATCCGCCATACGACGCCTCTTTCCCCGGCATCCGCGCGCCTTACGACTTCAGCCAGTACGACCTGCGCGGACGCTACTTCACGGTGGGATTCGACTACCGCTTCTGAGGCCGCCGGGCACGGCCGGCTCCGCATCCTTCGTCCACGCCGCCTGCACCTGCCGGCGGCCCTTCCGGGGAACACTCGTGTCTTTCCATCGCTGTGTGTTGCTGTCGTTGCTCATTGCCGTGCCGGTGGCCTTTTCCGCCGTGCTGCCTGCCCACGCCCAGAGCGCGTACTTCTTTCCCCAGGCCGACGATTTCGATCCCGCCATTCCCACGCCGCAGCAGTTCCTGGGTTACGAGATCGGCAGCCGTTACACGCGCCACGACCAGCTGGTGGCGTACTTCAACGCGCTGGCCAGTCACTCGGACAGGATCCACGTGAGGGAGATCGGCCGCAGTTACGAGGGCCGCCCGCTGATCATCGCCACGGTCACCGCGGCCGACAACCACGCGCGGCTGGAACAGCTGCGGCAGCAGCACGCAACGCTGGTCGATCCCTCGCAGCCGCGCGCGGCGGCCGGCGACAGTCCGGTGGTGGTGTGGCTGGGCTACAGCGTGCATGGCAACGAAACATCCAGCGGCGAGGCGGCGATGCTGACCGCCTACTACCTGGTGGCCAGCCGCAGCGCCGAAGCGCAGCAGTGGCTGCAGCAGGCGGTGGTGCTGTTCGATCCGGCACAGAACCCGGATGGGCGCGACCGTGCGGCGAACTGGCACAACGCCTACGCTTCTCTTCCCGCCTCGTCCGATCCGGCTGACAAGGAGCACGTTGAACCGTTCCCGCAGGGGCGTACCAACCACTATTTCACCGATCTCAACCGTGATTGGCTGGCCTTGACCCAGCAGGACAGCCGCCCGAAGGTGGAGGTATTCCACCAGTGGTATCCCAATGTCCAGATCGACTTCCACGAGATGGGCAAGGACAGCACCTACTACTTCGAGCCGTCGCCGAAGAGCATGCAGAGTCCTTTGCTTCCGGCGGCCTCGTACGAATTCAACAAGACGTTGGCCAGATACCACGCCGCCTCGCTGGATGCGCTGGGATCGCTGTACTACACGGGTGAGAACTACGACAACTTCTCGCCGGTGTACGGCTCTACCTACCCCGATTTCCACGGCGCAGTCGGCGTGACCGTTGAACAGGCCAGTTCGCGTGGCCGTGTGCAGGAATCGGTGAATGGGCTGCTGACGTTTCCCTTCACCATCCGCAACCAGGTGGCTACCGGACTGGGCACGGTGCGCGGTGCGGTCGCCGAACGCGAAGGACTGCTCGATCTGCAGAAGTCCTTCTTCCAGTCGGCGCTGAAGCAGGCGGCGCAGCAGCCGGTGAAGAGCTTCGTGTTCGGTGACGTGCATGATCCCGCGCTCACGAACCGGCTGCTGGAACTGCTGCTGCTGCATGGAATCCAGGTGCATGCGCTGGCTTCGGCGGTGACCGTCGACGGGCATCGTTTCGAACCAGGCAGTGCCTATGTGGTGCCGGTGGTGCAGCCGCAGTTCCGCCTGGTGCATTCGATCTTCGCGGAGACGCCGGCCATCAAGGGCGACGTGTTCTACGGCAGCACCTCCTACGCCATCGCACCGGCGTACGGCGTGGCCTTCGCCGGCAGCAAGGCACGCGTGGGCGAAGGTGCGCGCATCACCTCGTTGCCTGCCATCGAAGGCAGCGTGCAGGGCGGCCAGGCCGGCTATGCGTATGTGATCGACTGGCGCGACTACAACGCCGGTGCCGCCCTGTACGCACTGCAGTCCAGCGGGCTGGCGGCGCGGGCTACGTTCAGGCCCTTTACCGCGACCACGTCCGCGGGTGAGCGTGAGTTCGCGGCCGGCAGCGTGGTGGTGCCGGTGGCGGGCCAGCCGCTGCAGGACGCCGCATTGCGGGATGCCGTGCAGTCCATCGCGCAGGCAACCCAGGTCACCGTGCATGCACTGGCCACGGGACAGAACCGGGCGGGCATCGACCTGGGCAGCGATGGCGTAAAGGCGCTGCGCAAGCCGGCAGTCGCGCTGGTGATGGGCGAAGGGGTGACAGCCACCGAAATCGGCTCGACATGGTTCCTGCTTGACCAGCAACTGCATGTTCCGGCCAGCAAGATCGATCCCTCGCAACTGGGCAGGGTGGCGCTGGACCGCTACACCACGATCGTGCTGTCCGGCGGCAAATACGACGGCGTGGATGCCGATGCGGTGGCTGCGTTGAAACGCTGGGTCCAGGCGGGTGGCTCGCTGGTCACCTATGGCACTGCGTCGCGGTGGGCCGTGGAGAAGAAGCTGGCCGAGGGCGAGACACTGGCAGCGGAACCGGATGCGGACTACAGCGGCCGCCAGGCATTCGGCGACCAGCGCGACATCGCGGCGATCGAACGGGTCAGCGGCAATATCCTGAGCGCTGCGATCGATATCACGCATCCGTTGGGCTTCGGCGTGCCAGGCAGCCGGCTGGCCGTGAACAAGGAAAGCACGGTGGTCCTGCAGCCCAGTGCGAATCCGTTCTCGACCGTGGTGCGGGTGGATGACGCGCCGCGGGTGAATGGCTATCTGTCCGAACGCAACCGTGGGCGGGTCGCGGGCTCGGCCTGGCTGCTGGTATCGCCGCAGGGGCAGGGCAACGTGGTGCTGTTCGCGGATGATCCTGCGCATCGCAAGTATTGGCATGGCACCGATCGGTTGCTGATCAATGCGCTGTTCTTCTCCAACCTGCTGAATCCGGCAAAGCCGCGCGGCTGAGAACATGCTGACGGATCGTATTGCGAAGCATTCGCGATAAGCGTAGGGTATGCGCCGCCGGCCAAGGGTCGGCGCCTTCCGTGAGAGATGCCGATGAAACGTCTTCTGATTGCCAGCCTGGTGCTGGCGGCCGTGGTTGCGCCTGCGCACGCACATACCCCTTACCCGGCGCCGGCGAGCTTCGACGTAGGTCCTGACAGTGTGGTGACACTGGACGCCAGTTTCGCCGAGACCTTCTTCGTGCCCGAAGTGGTGTTCGACAACAGCACCTTCGTGGTGACCGATCCCGATGGCACGCGGCACGCGCCGGATACCGTGCATTACCTGAAGACGCGCGCGGTGGCCGAACAGACGCTGCCGGGCCGCAAGGGCACCTACCGGTTCAGTACCGGCAACCGCCTGGGGCGGTGTTCCGCACCTGGGAACTCGATGGCAGGACCGAAAGCAGTCGCGATCCGTCCAGGCCGTTGCCGGCCGGCGCCCGGCTCCTCTCGCATTACCAGAGCCTTTCGCGTTCGGAGGTCTATCTCACCGCAGGGGCGCCCACCCGTGCCGCGTTGAAGCCCTATGGCAAGGGCCTGGAGCTGGTGCCGGTCACCCATCCCAGCGACCTGTACAGCGGCGAGACGTTCGAACTCGCCATCCATTACGACGGCAAGCCGCTGCCCGCACAGAAGGTGGAGATCCACCGTGCGCAGGGGGAGGGCCGCACCCAGCCAGCGGCAGTGGAGCTGACCACCGATGCGCAGGGCGGGGTCCGCCTGCCGCTGACGGAAGCCGGCAGCTACCTGGCGTTGATCCGTTACCGCGGCGCCGCGCCTGAAGGTGCCGCCGCGCCGCAGTACGGCAACAACTACACGCTCAGTTTCCGCGTCCTCGAACCCTGAGCCATCTCGACCAAGGGGAAAACCATGAAGATCCTGCTTCCCGTCGCGGCCCTCGCCGTGGCATTCGGTGCTGCTGCCCAGAATGCACCCTCCCACGCCACGGGCGGCCATGCCGATGCCGTTGCGTCATCATCGGCCAAGGCGTTCCTGGCACAGTTCGATCCGGAGCAGCGCGGTGCGGTCAGCTGGGCGCAGTTCGAACAGTTCCGCCGCGCACGTTATGACGCCACTGATTCCAACCACGATGGCGTGGTAAGCCGCCAGGAATACATCGATGAATACCTGCAGCGCTTCGATGCGCGGCTGGCCGAAGCGCACGCCGGACATCTGCGGCAGACCGATACCCGTTTCAGGGCGCTGGACCGCGACAAGGATGGCCATGTCAGCCGTGCCGAATTCGATGCCGCCGGTGAACGGACCTGGGCTGCCCATGAACGCAGCCAGGACGCCACGCGCGAGACGGCTGCGGCCAGCAACCGCGATCCCCTGAAGATGCCGACCTCGCACACCGCCAACGGCATGCTGGAGCTTTATGACCGCAACGGAGATGGGGTCGTGGATCGCGCCGAATTCGACGCGGCGCGGGCGGCGACCTTCGCGGGCACCGATGCCGACAACGATGGCAGGCTGGACCTGGACGAGTACACCCGCGAATTCGCAGGTCGCCTGGATTCACAGCGCAGCAAGGTCCGCGCCGCCAGCGAACGACAGGCGGGCGTGCGCTTCAATGCCCTGGACACCGACAAGGATGGACGCATGACGTTCGCCGAGTACCAGGTATCGGGCAGGCGCCTGTTCGATCGCGCCGACACCGATGGTGATGGCATCGTCGACGCCCGCGATCCCGAACCGACCGCCAGGTGATGGCAGGCGCCCGTCTTCGCGCCTTCCATCCTGCACATTGATGCCGGGCCGGCGGGCGAGGCCGGCCGGCAACACCCACTGAACCACGCGACACCCACCCAGCGCGCACCGGTCCTTCGAACTCCGGCAGCCAGGAACGGCGTCTTCCAAGCCTTTTCCTCCCGGAGTTTTCCCGATGAAGCTGTCCTTCTCCCTGCTCTCGCTGGCGGTGTTCGCCGGCCTGTCCGTCGTTGCCGATGCACGCGCCGATGCGCCGGCCGGCGCCAGTACCCTGGATACCGTGCGCGTGGAGGCCGAGCGCGCGAAGAAATCGAAATCCCGCAACCAGAATGTCACCGTGCTCAGCGCCGCCGACCTGGATGCGGAGATGGCCAACACCATGGAAGAGGCCATCCGTTACATCCCGGGAATCAGCATCG
>JAFAFF010000159.1 GCA_023423605.1 Pseudomonadota bacterium | reverse complement strand
ATCTGATGGTCAGCAGCATGCGCCGCACATCCGGATGGACCAGGATCGGATCGGCCGGCTTTTCCGGGAACTTCGCGCCGCTCAGCGAGCGCGACTGCAGACGCTCGCGCGCATAGGCCAGGGCGTTCTGGTAGGCGCGCTCGGACAGGCCGATGCCCTGCAGGCCCACGCCCAGGCGCGCCGTGTTCATCATGGTGAACATTGCCTGCAGGCCCTTGTGCGGCTGACCGACCAGATAGCCTTCCGCCGCATCGAAGTTCATCACGCAGGTGACCGAGCCCTTGATGCCCATCTTGTGCTCGATGGAACCGCAGCGCAGGCTGTTGCGCTCGCCCTGGTTGCCATCGCGGTCCACCTTGAATTTCGGGGTGACGAACAGCGAGATTCCCTTCGGGCCGGACGGTGCGTCGGGCAGTCGCGCCAACACCAGATGCACGATGTTGCCGGTCAGGTCGTGCTCGCCGGCGGTGATGAAGATCTTGGTGCCGGTGATGGCGTAGCTGCCGTCCGGATTCGGCTCGGCCTTTGTCTTCAGCAGCCCCAGGTCGGTGCCGCAATGCGGCTCGGTCAGGCACATGGTGCCGGTCCAGCGTCCTTCGATGAGCGGCTTCAGGAAGGCTTCGTGCTGCCACGGTTCGCCATGCTGCTTCAACGCCTCGATGGCGCCGTGGGACAACAGCGGAAAGTTGCCCCAGGCCAGGTTTGCCGCGTTGATCATCTCGTTCAGCGGCACGCCCAGGGTATGCGGCAGGCCCTGCCCACCGACCTCCGGCGAGGCGGTCAGGCCGGTCCAGCCGCCTTCCACGAACTGTTCGTAGGCCTGCTTGAAACCGGGCGGCGTGGTCACCTCGCCGCTGGCCTGGTCGAGCACGCAGCCGACTTCATCGCCCACGCCGTTCAACGGCGCCAGCACGCTGGCACTGAAGCGCCCGGCTTCTTCCAGCACGGCATCCACCACATCGGCGGTGGCGTCGGTGAACCCCAGGCGGGCGAACAGCTGTTCCACCTGCAGGACATCGTGCAGGGCGAAGCGGAGGTCGGAAAGCGGGGCGGTGTAGCTGCTCATCGTGAAGCGTCTCGATCAGGGGGCAGGCCGCGTTGCGGTGCCCGTGGGAGTCAGCGAAGCACGCCGGGCAGGCCAGGGGCCTGGTTGAGCGTGCTGCGGTTCTTGATCTGGAAAGTGCGCTGCTTCTGTTCTTCCGGCGTCGCGCTTACCGAACCTTCCAGCGTGTAGGGCACGGTGCGGTTGCTGGCCAGTGCATCGGTGACCAGCAGCCGCGCCGGCGGCGCCGGACGCAGGGTGGCTTCGACGACGTCGGCCGACGCACCGCCGATGGACACGGCCGGCTTGACCGCCAGCGTGCCGGCCTCGGCATCGTCCACGGTCAGCTTCAGCGCGACATCATCAAAGCGCATCGGCATGGAACTGTAGTTCTGCAGGCGCAATGACACCGTCCAGCTGCCGTCTGCATTGACGGTGAGCTGCTGCAGGCGGGCGGCGGGTTCGGAGACCCGCTTGACCACGCCTTCGCCGCAGGCGGCGAGGGCGAGCAACGACAGGGCGATGGCGGCGGTACGGACGCGGCGGTGAAACATGGGCGCAATTCCTCGGGAACGTGCTGCGTTGGATAAAGATACTACGGCGTATGGTCGGTCGGCCATGGGGGAGGCAACGGATCAATACCCGCGGGCCGGCGCAAGCGGAGCCGATCCATGGGCGGATGCTTGTCTGCGGCGGGTCTCTTCAGCAGGCCGGGGGGCTACCGCGGCGTCATGATCCGCAGCGGCGCCAGATCGTAGCCCATCGCCTCGGCGCGGGCCTTGAGGGCCTGCAGTTGGCTGTCGGCCATGTCCGGCGTGCGCGACAGTATCCACAGGTACCTGCGGTCAGGCTCGCCCACCATGGCCCACTGGTAATCCGGATCCAGCGCGATCACCCAGTAATCGGCCCATACCAGCGGCAGCCATGACAACCAGTCCGGCGCGAAGCGGACCTGCAGTTTGCCCGGCTCGCCGTCCACCGCCCGCGCGACACCTTCGGCCTGCAGGTAGCCGCCATCGTCGACGCGGCACCGGTTCAGCACGCTGATGCGGCCGTCGCTGCGCAGGCTGTAGGTGGCGGTGATGTCGCCCACGCATTTCTTCTGGAAGGACACCGGCAGATGGGCAATTTCGTGCCACTGTCCCGCATAACGATCAATGTCCATATCCGCCACGGCGCGTACCGGTTCGGCGGCAACGCAGGGCAGGGCAGCGGCGGCCAGCATCAGGGCGAGCGCCAGGGTGCGGAACAGCGGAGCGGACATGGCGTTGGATTCCCGGTATCGACACACCGAGCTTAGGCGGATGCGGGATGGCCGGCGTTAAGCGGCGGGCGGCACATCGCCCGGACGCCGGAATGGCGCGAGGAGTGCGGTGAGGAGATCGGCACTCAAGAGTGAGGCAGCAGCCTGTCGCTGTGCCGATGAATGCCACTCCGCGCAGAATCCGCGCAACTGGGTAAAAAAAAGGCCTGCAATTCTGCAGACCCTTTGAAAATGGTGGCCGAGGACGGAATCGAACCGCCGACACGGGGATTTTCAATCCCCTGCTCTACCAACTGAGCTACTCGGCCACTTGTTTCGTGGCAGCGATGTCGCTGCCGAGGACGCGCATATTACGGAGGTCATCCCGGTTCGGCAAGCGTTTCGAAGAAAAAACTTCACATTTGTGTCTCCGCGCCCGGCGCGCCTGCGCAAGTGCTTGATCTACGGTCGCGAGGATGTTGCGAACCGGCGGGTGAGGGACCGTGTCGTGGTCGGAACCCTGTTTCCGCACGCACTCATCCGCGTGCCGGACGCGTCTTGCCTCGCGCTCGAACGGCGCACCGGTGGCATCGATGCGAAGACGGAAAGGCACGGTCATGGCGCGAAGCGGACCTGCCGGGCGTCATGAATAGGCAGGTGGGTCTGGAAGTAATACTTGCTGGACGGTACCCCATTGGCGCTGAAGACGATGGTGGCTCTTCGTGCGGTGCCCTGGACCAGCAGGCGACGGTTGACCAACTGCTCCAGCGGCATGCCGAGCTGCTTCTGCAGGTTGGCGCGCAACGCGTTGTCAGCTACCAGTGTCAGGTTGGTCTGATGGCGGTAATCGCGTTCGCTGTTGAGGAAGATGCTGCCCTCATCTCCACCGATTGCCTGCACGGTCAGCATGAAGGTACCGCTGATGCCCCGGCCGGGATCATCGTTCGCTGCGCGGACGGCTTCCGCCGGTGTGATCCAGCCGGGCAGGGCCGGCAAGGCCGGGGAGGCGAGGCGGTGTGCACAACCGGCGCACAGCAACACAATCAGCATCAGGGCCACACGCATGGGACATCCTTGTTCAATAGCGGTTCGCGCATCGTGGTCGATATCGCCGCCTGGCGTCAGCCTGGACCCCGCCCGAAGGCCGCCGTCGTTTCGTGATCCGCGCATCACCGCGACGGCGCTAGCGTAGGAAGAGAGGGCGGCACGGGGCCGCCGCAATCGGACAGCAGGCAGCAATCATGACCGGGAACAGGAAGAACGCCGACGATCAGGCCGGGGTGCAGGAAACGCGCCAGGACAACAAGCAGGATGATGTCGCCAGGCAGCGGCAGGGCCAGCAGGACCAGAAACTGCGCGATGCGCATTCGAAGAAACCGGTGCGCAAGGATGGCGGCAATGACCCAGCATAACGATACGCCGGGTCATTGATGGTTACGTAGTGCCGGCCTCTGGCCGGCAGGTATCCGCGTATTGCGGGCCTCTGCCCGTGCAGTGCTGGCCTCTGGCCGGCAGATTCCATCACTGCGCTTCGTCCAGCGTTTTCAGCGTGGTGTCGGCAAGCCCACGTCCGGCGACAAGCAGCCCCTCCACCAGATGTGGAGCCAGCAGCTTCTCGCCATTCTCGTCGGGCTCGTCCATGTGTGCCGCCTGCAGGATTTCCAGGATGGCGCTCAGGCTCTGCAGGGTGTGACGGAACGGGATCAACCTCTGCCTGCAGTGCAGGAAATCCGCGACGGGCGGCGTCGGCTTCTGTTCATCGCGCTCCACAAGGCGAAGGCGGGCCGGCGCTTGCCGGGCCTCTTCCCGGCGTTGTTCCTGCAACAGGATTTCCAGCTTCTGCAGAAAGGACGCGGGAAGGTCGCAGACCTGTTCGCCGATGAAGGCGGACAGGCGTTTTCCACTCAGGGTGTCGTGCTGCATCGGTAACCTCGCATGGCATGAGGCCACCTGCGCCAGGGCGCGAGGTGGCGGGCGATGCGGGTTGGCATACCGGGAGATTGTTTCCAAAAAAGCCGGCGGATCGAGGTGACCCCCGCGCAGCGCCCGCCATGGAACCGGCAGGACAATGCATTCTCCGCCGTGCCCAAGTGGGCAGAACAGAGTTCGCTGGAAACAATCTACTCAGGATGCCAATCCCGGCCGATGCTCTTCGGCACCTGGCCCAAACATCCTGCACAGCCGGAGGTGCCTGCGTACATGAGGAAATTTGCGGACTGGTGCAGTTCGGACCAGAACGAGGCTGCGGGTGCGTGCGACAGGGCCTGTCGCCGCCGATCGCGGGATGCAGCGCAAGGAAGAGATGAGTCCGGCGAGTCGATGATGGTCGTGTGCGTCAGACCTTCCTCTCCCGAACGGCGACATTTTCGCGCGGACGTGCAGGAGCGATGGAGTGTTGGGCCCGGGGATCCGACTCTGAATCATCCGTAGCCGGCTTGTTGACAGGTAGATCCTTCTTCGGTCTCAAAGGCTGGGGTCATGCCCATCGCTTCCCGAGGCGGAAGCAGATACCGGAATCCGCTGACTTGGCACACATGTCTTCGACCGTTGCCCCAGATGAAAAAGGCCGGAACCCTTGCAGATGCAGGTATTCCGGCCTTTTTCGTGCCCTTTCGGGCTTGTCCGTGGTGGAGCCAGGGAGGATCGAACTCCCGACCTCGTCATTGCGAACGACGCGCTCTCCCAGCTGAGCTATGGCCCCATGGCAGGCGTGAAGTCTAACGAAGGCATCCACGGTTGCCAAGCGTTTCGTGGGCATGTGACCTCGTCCGGGTCGTGCCGGATGGACCTGAACGGGAGTTTTTGCACTGTCTAAAGAACGACAGGAATAGCGTCGTTAAAGAGTGACGCACATCTCACTTCACGTTCCAGGCTGCTTTCGATGACCCGCCTCTCCCCCACCCGTTCTCTTTCCATTTCCGCCCGCCTGGCCTGTCTGCTCGCAGTCGTTGCTGTTTGCGCGTTCGTGATGCTGGCACTTGTCATCTATCGGCAGGCCGCCAGCAGCTACCAGGCGCGCGTCGAAGCGAACCTGGCCATTGCCACGTCTCTCATGCACGATTCGGTGCTTCTCTATGACCGGGGCCTGGCAGAAAGCACCCAGGACATGGCGCGGCTTTTCCAGGCCGTGATGCCCGCCGGCGAAGCCGCGCTGGACCCGGTGCGCCGATTGAAGGTCGCCGGCTGCAGCGTGCCGCAGCTGCTGCTGGGCGGGCAGCCTTTCGTGCTTGACGATACCTCGGTGGATCGCTTCGCGACGGCTACCGGTGGCGTGGCGACGGTGTTCGTCCGCGATGGTGATGAATTCGTCCGCGTAGCCACTTCATTACGCAACGAGGGCGGCGAGCGGGTCCTGGGCACCCGCCTGGATCACCAGCATCCTGCCTATGCGCGCGTCATGGCCGGCGAAAGCTATACCGGGCCAGCGCGCCTGTTCGGCAAGGACTACATGACCGCCTACACGCCCTTGAAGAGCGCGGAAGGGGTAACCGTAGGCATCGCGTTCGTCGGCCAGGACCAGGCCGAGGGCCTGGCCACGCTGAAGACGAGCCTGCGCGAGTCCACGCTGGGACGGGAGGGCTATTTCATGGCAATCGATACCCGCCCTGGCGCGACCTTCGGCAAGGTGATCGCATCGGCCTCCGGCGAAGGCACACTGCTGGGTGAACGCATTGCCGCTGAAGACGCGGATGCGTTGCAGGCGTTGCTGGAGGGCCGCATGCAGTCGGCCCGGCTGAAGCTGCGCCCTGCGGACGGTGCGGGAGGCGCGCGCGAATACTTCATCGCCGCGCAGCCGCATGCCGGCTGGCACTGGCTGGTGCTGGGCGCCGAGCCGGTTTCGGTGGTGCAGGACATGCTGCGGGGTCTGCTGATGGAAGTTGCACCGGGGTGCGCGCTGGCGCTGCTGGTGATCGTGGCGACGACAACGCTGGCGATGCGCCGCTGGCTGGCGATACCCTTGCGTGAAGCGGGCCAGGTAGCACTGGATGTTGCTGCGGGACGGCTGGACCGCAGCATTCCCCAACGACGGCTCGACGAAGTCGGTCAGCTGATGGCGTCGATGCGGCAGATGCAGTCGACACTGCGTGCGTTCGCGGCCGCGCAGGATGACATGGCAGCACGTCATGTCGAAGGCACCATCAGCCATCGCATCGAGACGTCCACGTTCGACGGAGCGTTCCGCAGCATCGCCGAGGGAACCAATGCCCTGGTGAACGCGCACATCCAGACCAAGATGGGCATGGTCGCGCACGTGCAGGCCTATGCCACTGGCGATCTTTCATGTGCGATGGATCCATTGCCCGGTGAAAAGGCAGTGGTGAGCGACGCAGTGAACGGCGTGCGCGCGCGCCTGCGTGCGATCAACGAGGAGATAAAGCGGCTTGTGGCGGCAGCGGCAACAGGCGATTTCAGTGCGCGTGGCGATACCATGGCCTTCGACAATGACTTCAGGGTGATGATCGAGGGGCTGAACCGCCTGATGACCACCGCCGATCATAATCTGGCGGCACTGTCGGACCTGTTGCGCAACCTGGCGCGGGGGGACCTGCGCAGTCGCATCGAAGGTGATTTCCAGGGCGTGTTCGCCGGGATGCGCGACGATGCCAACGCCACCGTCGACAGCCTGGTGGCCATCATCGCGGATATCCAGTACGCGTCGGGCGCTGTTGCGGCGGCTGCGGCGGAAATCGCCACGGCGAGCGAGGACCTTTCGCGGCGTACGGAACAGCAGGCTGCCAACCTGGAGGAATCCGCCGCGTCGATGGAGGAGATGACCGCTGCGGTCCAACGCAGTGCCGGGCATGCGCAGCGGGCCGAGCGCCTTGCGCTGCATGCGTCCACGGTGGCCACGCAGGGCGGCGAGGCGGTGGACCAGGTGGAGCGCACCATGGCCGGCATCGTGGCGTCCTCGAAGCGGGTGGCTGCCATCACGGAGGTCATCGATGGCATCGCATTCCAGACCAACATCCTGGCGCTCAATGCAGCCGTGGAAGCGGCGCGTGCCGGGGAACAGGGCCGTGGCTTTGCGGTAGTGGCCAGCGAGGTCCGTTCGCTGGCGCAGCGTTCGGCGGATGCAGCACGCGAGATCAGGACCTTGATCGACGCTTCCGTGGTGCAGGTGGGCGAGGGAAGCGTGCAGGCCGGACAGGCGGGACAGACCCTGCACGACGTGGTGGCTGCGGTGACAGAGCTGGGTATGGCGATCAGTGCGATTGCCTTGTCCTCGCGCGAGCAGGCAGCGGGAATCGAGCAGGTGAACCAGGGCATCGTGCAGATGGATGGGGTGACCCAGCAGAACGCGGCTTTGGTGGAAGAAAACACCGCCTCGGCCCACGCCATGGCCGAACAGGCGCAATCGCTGCGCCAGGCCACGGCGCGTTTCGTCCTGGCGAAGGCGACGGGGATGGCGGTGGCGTAGCTGGCCGTTGCCGGCCACCGGCCGGCACCCCACTTTCAACGAGATGTGCGGATTCCGCCGGCAGCCGGGAACCCGCTCAAGGCAACAATGGCTGCAGGCGCGGTTCCAGCAGCGGCTGCCGCCAGCCGGCCAACGGCGCCGGCCAGCGCCGGCTTTCCAGGTAGCTTTCCAGATGCTTGCGCGAGGCCAGTACGCCATCGGCCAGCCCCAGTTCGCGGCTGCACTGCGCCACTGCGTCCTGCAGCTTCTTCAATGCCTGCTTGTTGGTATCGGTGGCCGGCAGCACCGGCGGCGCGTCGCCTTCATCGGCCAACGGCGTGGTCAACGCCTTCCACACCGCGCCGGCCAGCTTGCGGGGCGCCTTCGGAAACTGCTCGAACAGCGCCCCCAGGGCGGCTTCATCCGCCGGTGGGGTACGCGCCAGGGTAGCCGCCAGTTCGTTGTCCAGTATCCAGCTGCGCGGGCGGTCGTTGGCGCGTGCCTGCGCATCGCGCCAGCGCAGCAGGCGCAGCAGGCGTATCTGCGCGGCGTTGTCCAGGAACTGTGCCGAGC
>JAFAFF010000099.1 GCA_023423605.1 Pseudomonadota bacterium | reverse complement strand
TCCAGCTCGAAACCATGGCAGTAGGGGCAATGCAGCACCGTACGGCCCCAGCGTTCGGCCAGGCCGGGAAGCTCCGGCAGGATATCGCGCACGCCGTACGCCAGAATCAGCTGCCTGGCCTGCAGCGTGCGACCGTCCTGCAGTGTCACCTGGAATCGTTCTTCCACTTCGCAGGCGCTGACGGCCACGCCCTGCACCACGTTGACGGTGCGATAGCGTTCCAGTTCATGCAGTGCCTGACCCAGTATTCCGGCCGGCGGCTTGCCGTCATGGCCCAGGATGCCGTGAGCTGCCGGCGAAAACCGGTTGCGCGGCTGGCCGGCGTCCACCACCACCACCGACCTTCGGGCGCGGCCCAACTGGGTCGCCGCTGCCAGTCCCGCAAAGCTGCCGCCTACCACCACAACGTCGTAGAGCATGGCTCCTTCTCCTTTCAGGTATCAATATAAGTTACATTACAAACGGCGTTCGTACATCAAAAAGTTACGAGAGTTAAACTGGGTCATCGTCAACCGCCGGAGCGGCCCTTGCCTCGTGACAACCGCATGTCCCGCCTGCTGCACGTCCTCATCCATATGGATCGCCACGTGAAACGGTCCACGTCCGAACAGATCGCGAAGATGCTGGGCACCAATGCGGTGGTGGTGCGGCGGATGATGGCCGGACTGCGTGACAAGCAACTGGTGCGATCCGGCAAGGGGCACGGTGGCGGCTGGGAGCTGGCGGTGCCGCTGGCGGCGATCTCGCTACGGGACGTATATGAGGCCATCGGCTGCCCACCGCTGTTCAATATCGGCCCGCACGCCGAGTTCTCACCGTGCCTGGTGGAGCAGGCAGTGGATGCGCGCATCAACGCCACACTGGCTGCGGCTGAACAGCAGGTGTTGGAGCAGTTCGGGCGGGTGACGGTGGAAGACCTGGCCAAGGAGTTCGAGGCGAAGAACGGCGTATGGGCCGCCGGTGCGTCCGCAGGCTGCGAATCCTGATCGAGGAATCAATGTGATGTGCTGGGCTGAAATACGTGGACCGTTTGTATGACGGCAGGTTTCTCACTGCACTGACAGCCATGCCAGCCAGGCCCCAGCACACTGCCGACAGGTCCTTCGGATAACCAGCTCCATGAATTGGATGTCGCTTCGCACTGCCGCGCGATGCCTGCTCAGCGAGCTTCTGCCGCCGGCCTGCCAGATCTGCGGTGAAGCCGGAGACCACGACCGCGAACTCTGTGGTCCCTGTTGCCTTGCGCTGCCGTGGCATGGCGAGGGCTGTGCACGCTGCGCCGCACCGTTGCCGGAGGACGCCGGCGACATCTGCTTCCGGTGCGAGGAGGAGCCCCCGCTTCTGGAGATGTGCTGGGCCAGTTTCCGCTATGACGACCCGATAGCGCCGCTGCTGCGCCGCTACAAATTCCACCAGGATCTTGCCGCTGGCCGGCTGCTGGCCCAGTTGATGAGCCTGTCGCCCCCGCCGTGGCCGATGGCGCCGCTGGTGGCGGTGCCGCTGCATGCCAGTCGGTTGCGGCGGCGGGGCTATGACCAGGCCGGTGAACTGGCGCACATGATCGGCGCGCCACGCTGGCAGGGACTTCGTCGCGTGCGAGCCACCGCACCGCAGTCCGAACGCGATGCCCAGGCGCGTCGCCACAACCTGGATGGTGCGTTTGCAGTGCAGGGAAACGTGCCGGAGGCGGTCGTGCTGGTGGACGATGTGATGACCACCGGCAGTACGTTGCAGGCCTGCGCGCAGGCGCTGCAGCAGGCCGGTTGCCGGGATGTCCGTGCGTGGGTATGTGCACGGGTTCCTTGACGAATTCACGATAATCGCGGGCTCTTCCCGTCGCTCAGCGGGTTTCACCCAATGCCTGATCCACCGCATCGAACAGCTCGCGTCCGGCCATCAGTAGGCCTTCCACCATATGTGCACCCAGCACCGGTGAATGGCAGTTGTCGTCGCGGCAATGGTGGGCAGCATCCAGTATCTGCACGATGGTGCTCAGCCCGGCCAGCTTGCGGCTGATGGCAGCTGCATGCGCACCTTGCGGGGTGAGTGGTTGCCATGCCTGGGGGCTGTGGCCGCCGTCGATCCTGGTGCGTTGGCGGCCACGGTTGATGTCCACCACGCGATCGCAACCGGGGGCTTCGGACTGCTGCTCGGCGAGGATGCGTTCAAGCCGGCTGACGAAACGGGGCGGAAGATCGTGCAGGGCATCACCGAGCAGGGCGTGCAGCCGGTCATGGGCAGGGGAAGAATCGGTCATGGCGTGCCTCGCAATCGCGGGAAGGCCACCTGCGCCGGGGCGCGAGGTGGCGGACGGTGCGGGTTGGCGTACCGGACACTTCTACGCAAAACCGGCGGATCGGGGACCCCCGCGCACCGCCCGCCATGGAACCGGCAAGGCAATGCATTCTCCGCCGTGCCCGGAGGGCGACAACAGAGCTAGCTGCGTAGAAATGTGATCGGGACGCCAATCCCGGCTGGCACAAAACGCGCCAGCACCACCATCCTGCGCAGGATTGGGTGGACGAGTACATCAGGAAAGTTGCGCTGTTGGGATGGCATCCGCGCTGGTTGGTGCCACGCGCGCTGAACCGAATGCGTCAACCCGCGCGCGCATCCGGTGGTTGGATTTCCGCAACCATCAAGGGCCCTCGTCAGCCGGTAACGAAAAGGCCGGCGCCACGGATGCGGCGCCGGCCTTCATACCCCTGATACGTGCCGGAGCAAGCGCTCCGGTCAGGCGTTGATCAGGACTTCATCGCGTGCTTGCGGGTGCGCATCACGTTGTGGCATTCCTGCACCTGCGGCAGGAAACGACGCACTTCCTCGCGGGCGGCAACCGGAACGCTCTCATCCTTCAGCGTGTCGTTGAAGGCCTTCAGCAGGCGGTCTTCGGATTCTTCCAGTTCGGCCACGTAACCATACTGGGTGTCGCCCAATGTGGCGCGAACCTTGCCATAGAACTGCTGCATGGAGCCGACCATCGTGCCACCCTTGGCCGGCTCGCCACCTGCAGCACGGACTGCCGCGCTCAGCGAATTGACGATGTCCTGCTTGACACCCGAGATGCGGGTGAACAGCGCCGACAGCTCGGCGTCCTGCACCTTGCCTGCCGCTTCGGTATAGAACTCCTGGCCATCGCGGGCGATTTCGATGAGGTCGTTGAGGCTGTGTTCGATCTTGGATTCGGTGCTCATGGGGACTGCTCCATCGGTTGTGGTCTGCAGGCACTGCGCGGATTGCCGTGCCGTTGGCGACCACCTTGGCGAAGCATGGGTCTACTTCGGGTGAGGGGCATTTGATGGGGTCGTCATGTGCCAGAACATGAGGCAAACAAGGCCGTCGCCGCTCAGTCCTGGTCCACCTCCAGCTTCAGGCCGTCGGTGGTATTGCGCACCACGCTCACGGCGAATGCCGGATGGCCACCGCTGCCCTCCACGACCACCTCGTCGATGTCGTCCACGCGTACCTGGTAGACATCCGGAGCCAACGCGCGGGTCAGTTGCGTGCGGATCATCACCGCTGCCGCTTCCGGATTGGTGGCTGCAGGAAGACTGATGGTGACCTTCTCGGCCTTGCCGCCCTGCGGCAGGAACGACAGTTCCACTTCGCCGGCCACGGTGGAACGTCCTTCCAGTTCGATGCGCCAGTTCGTGGACGAATCGGCGAAGGCGTTCGGGATACCCAGCGCAAGCAGGGCGCCCAGGGCGAGGGGACGGAAGATGCCGTTGAACGTGCTCGTCATGGTTGCCGCTCCTGTGGATGAAGGGGCAGGCGGTCGATCCGCCCGCTGTGGACATGCTGGCGCAGCCAGAACAACGGCGATGTGAACCCGCGGCGATGCGGGAGCGGGGCCATGGTGTGATCGACGAGGGGCCGCAAGGCGGCCGAGCCGTGGGAGGCTGGGAGATGGCGCGCCCGGAGGGATTCGAACCCCCGACCAATGGCTTCGGAAGCCACTACTCT
>JAFAFF010000069.1 GCA_023423605.1 Pseudomonadota bacterium | reverse complement strand
TCCAGCGTGTGTCGGCGGGCGAGTTTCAGCAGCACCGATACCAGCACGCTGCATAGGACGGCGAACACAAGGAAGTGCATGGGCGACAGGCAAGGGACGGGAAGGGGACGCTATCATGTTGCCATGCGCAATCCTTCCTTCCCCCAGCAGACAGGCACACTCACCCTCGATGGACCGGTCGGTCCGCTGGATGTGGCCGTGGACCTGCCCAAGCCGGACGTGCCGGCGCAACCGGTGGTCGCCGTCGTCTGCCACCCGCTGTCCACCGAAGGCGGCACCATGCACAACAAGGTGGTCACCATGGCCGCCAACGCCCTGCGCGACCTGGGCGTGGCCACGGTGCGCTTCAACTTCCGCAGCGTCGGCGATTCGGCCGGAAACTTCGACCATGGCAACGGTGAGCAGGATGATCTGAAGGCGGTGGTGGACTGGGTGCGGCAGCAGCGGCCCGACCATCAGCTCTGGTTGGCCGGCTTCAGTTTCGGTGCCTACGTGTCGCTGAAGGCGGCTGCGGACGTGCAGCCCGATGCGCTGGTGTCCATCGCCCCGCCGGCCGGTCGCTGGGATTTCGATGGCGTGCAGCCGCCACAGCGCTGGCTGGTCATCCAGGGGGAACAGGACGAGATCGTCGATCCGCAGGCGGTATATGACTGGCTGGAGACGCTGGACGCCCCGCATGAGCTGGTGCGCATGCCCGATACCAGCCATTTCTTCCATCGCAAGCTGATCGACCTGCGCGGAGCGATCACCCATGGCGTGAAGCACTGGCTCCCGGACGCCGTGGCATGAACGACGCGGTGATGACGCCCTCGCAGCGTTATGCGGCGGGGGTGGCGCGCGGGGAATGGCAGGACGATCCAGCCCAGCATGCGGCGCTGGCCGAGCTGGACCGCGTCCACCTGGCGCTGCTGGAGGATGCCGACGATGGCTGGCTGGACCGGTTGTCCTCGTTCTTCAGGAAGCCGGAGCCGGTAAAGGGGCTGTATTTCTGGGGCGGGGTAGGGCGCGGCAAGACCTTCCTGGTGGATCTGTTCTACGACGGCCTGCCGATCCAGCAGAAGTACCGCACCCACTTCCACCGCTTCATGCGCGGCATCCACGAACGCCTGCGCGAGCACCAGGGGCAGAGCGATCCGCTGGCGAAGATCGCCCAGGAATGGCGCACCCGGCTGCGCGTGCTGGTGCTGGATGAATTCTTCGTCACCGACATCGGTGATGCGATGCTGCTGGCACGGTTGCTGGAGCGGCTGTTCGCCGAGGGCGTGACCCTGGTGACCACGTCCAACACCGCGGTGGAAAACCTGTATCTCAATGGCCTGCAGCGCGACAGCTTCCTGCCTGCCATCGACCTGCTGCAACGCTACTGCGTGGAGCTCTACGCTGAAGGCACCGAGGATTACCGCATGCGCGCGCTGACCCGCTCGCCGGTATACCGTGACCCGCTCGCCGCCGACAGCGATGACTGGCTGGCATCGCGCTGGACCGACCTCAGCGGCGGGCAACCGGCGAAGGCGGGCAACATCCAGATCGAAGGCCGCAAGATCGCGGTGCGTGGCCGTGGCAAGAGCATTGCCTGGTTCGATTTCAGCGCGCTGTGCGAAGGTCCGCGCGGTCCATCGGATTACATCGAGATCGCGCAGGAATTCAACACCGTGCTGCTGGGCGGCATTCCCGCGTTCGACCGCACGAACGAAGATGCCGCGCGGCGTTTCGTCAATCTCATCGACGAGTTGTACGACCGCCACGTCAACCTGGTATGCACCGCATCGACCTCGCCGATCGAGCTGTACACCGGCACCCGTTTGCAGGGTGCATTCGAGCGTACGGCGTCGCGCCTGATCGAAATGCAGAGTGCCGAATATCTTGGCACCGCGCACAAGGCATGACGCCCCGCGCGTTTTCATTGCGCACCCGGTAGCGCCGGGCTCTGCCCGGCCGGGGGCCTTGCCATGCAGCGGGGCAGAGCCCCGCTCTACCGGCTTGCGCGCAACCCGTCGCTGCGTTCAAGCAACCGCAACGGCTGCCCTTGGTAGCGCACCTGCAGCGCATCATGTACATCCGCCAGCGCCTGCACGCGGGGGCACAACGCAGCGGCTTGCGCTTCCAGCCGCTCCCCACGCGCCTCCAGCCGCTGTTCCAGCGCTTCATCCATGCGGTCGGCGCGGCGTTCCATGTTCGCGGCCCGGCCAGTGAATACCTGCCACAACACGCTGCGCGTCATCGACGCGGCCAGCGACTCGGCCATCGCCTCCACCCGTTCGTCGAAACCCTCGCCGAACGTCGCCTGCTCCCAATAGCCGCGCCCCAGGCTGCCTTCCACCCACTCGCGGGCATTGGCACGCATTTTCTTTACCTTGCGGCTGTTGGCATTGCCGGTCAGCACCTCCACCACGCCGTCCAGCGCATCGAAGGTGAGGTCTACCGATTCGCGCGCCAGCTCGGTCGCCGCCGGCATCAACCGCCGTGCGCCGGCTTCCAGCTCCCGCAACCGCGCCGCATCGGCGTCAGCCACCGGCACCACCGTGCCATCCAGGCTGAGCTCGCCATCGTGGAAGAACACATCATGCGGTGGCAACGGCCCATGGCGCAGCCATACCCCGCCACTGTCCACCAGCACGTCATAGGCCGTGGTGATGCCGCACTGGCCCGACTCCAGCTGTGGTGTCGATGTCGTTTCGGCACGCGCCGCCGATATCGCCATGGTCAGCGGAAGAAAAGCCAGCAGCAGGCAGGAAAGCGGGCGGCTGATGATCATGCGGCACCTCCGGTGTGAGCCGACAGGATCACTGCGCCGGGGGGCCATGGGCGCGGGCCGGAAGTCACCGTGACCTGCGGGATCGCCCAGCAGGTTTCGTGTAAATCATGTGAACTCCGTCGTTCCATTGATGACCGCCATCGTCACGCAAAAAGAGGCTCGAAAAGCCTTGACTGCGCACGCCGTTGAAGCAGGTCCATCCTCGTCGCGATGGCCTTTCCAGCCCTGATCCTTGCGCCACAAGGGATTAGGAGAAATCCCTACATTTGGCGTTGACGGGGTCCCGGACCCCCACTATCTTGTGGCCGTCGGCTCCGAAGACCACAAGTCCCCGGTGACGAAGGGAAGGCCCGGACCCGCTGTCCGCAGGGGGAAACGGCACGTTCCGGACTGGGTTCCAGGCCGCCTGGTGTCCAGCGGGCACGCTCCTTTCCCGACAGCCGCATGTGAAGGCATGCGGTGCCGGTTGTGTGATCTCCGGTCGGGCGACCGGCGTCGCATCTGCTGCGACACCTTTGCCCCATCCTGATCGATCCACGCCGGGACGTGCCTGTCCACTGCCTTTCATCTCACGCCAAGAGGACCATCGCCGTGACCACCGAAAACAGCGCCACCGTCGAAAAGGAAAGTGAGTTCCTGCTGACGTCTCCGCCGACCGCCAACGCGATGAGCGTGACCAAGCGGAACGGTTCGACCGAACTGGTGGACCTGAACAAGATCGTGCGCGCCGTGCAGCGTTCTGCTGAAGGCCTGCACGCGGTGGATCCGATGCGCGTGGCCACGCGCACCATTTCCGGCCTGTACAACGGTGCGACCACGCAGGAGCTGGACGAGCTGTCCATCCGCACCGCCGCCCTGCTGATCGGTGAAGAGCCCGAGTACGGCCGTCTGGCCGCGCGCCTGCTGGCCAACTTCATTTCCAAGGAAGTCTCCAACCAGGAGATCCACGCGTTCTCGCAGTCGGTGGGCCGTGGCCACGAAGTGGGCCTGATCAACGACCGCCTGCTGAACTTCGTGCAGACCAACGCACGCAAGCTCAACGATGCGATCGACACGACGCTCGATTTCAATTTCGACTATTTCGGCCTGCGCACGCTGTATGACCGTTACCTGCTGCGCCACCCGCACAGCCGCAAGGTCATCGAGACCCCGCAGCAGTTCTTCCTGCGCATCGCCAGCGCGCTGAGCGAAGACGTGCCGGAAGCCTTGGCGCTGTACCGCCGCATGGGCAACCTGGACTATCTGCCGTCCAGCCCCACGCTGTTCAATTCCGGCACCACCCACGAGCAGCTGTCCTCGTGCTTCCTGCTGGATTCGCCGCAGGATTCGCTGGAATCCATCTATTCCAAGTACGCCGACATCGCCCAGCTGTCCAAGTTCTCCGGCGGCATCGGCGTCAGCTACACCCGCGTGCGTTCGCGCGGTTCGCTCATCAAGTCCACCAACGGCCATTCCAACGGCATCGTGCCGTGGCTGAAGACCATGGATTCGTCCGTGGCCGCGGTGAACCAGGGCGGCAAGCGCAAGGGCGCGGCCTGCGTCTACCTGGAAACCTGGCACGCCGACGTCGAGGATTTCCTGGAGCTGCGTGACAACACCGGCGACGAATCGCGCCGTGCGCACAACCTGAACCTGGCCAACTGGATCCCGGACCTGTTCATGAAGCGCGTGGAAGCGGACCAGGAATGGTCGCTGTTCGATCCGCGCGTGGTGCCCGAGTTCACCGACCTGTTCGGCGAAGCGTTCGAGCAGGCGTACGTGCAGGCTGAAGCGCAGGGCAAGGCCGCCAAGACCATCTCTGCCCGCAAGCTGTATTCGCGGATGATGCGTACCCTGGCCGAGACCGGCAACGGCTGGATGACCTTCAAGGACAAGTGCAACCGCGCCAGCAACCAGACCCTGCGTCCGGGCAACGTGATCCACCTGTCCAACCTGTGCACCGAGATCCTGGAAGTCACCTCGGCCGAAGAAACCGCCGTGTGCAACCTCGGCTCGATCAACCTGGGCAACCACTTCGACGCCCACGGCGAGTTCGATTTCGACAAGCTGGCCGACACCGTGCGCCTGGCCGTGCGCCAGCTGGACCGCGTGATCGACCTGAACTTCTACCCGATCGAATCGGCGCGCCGCGGCAACCTGCGCTGGCGTCCGGTGGGCCTGGGCTGCATGGGCCTGCAGGACGTGTTCTTCCGCAAGCGCCTGGCCTTCGACAGTGCCGAAGCCCGCACGCTGTCGAAGAAGATCGCCGAGACCATCTATTTCCACGCGCTGGAAACCTCGTGCGAACTGGCCCAGGAACGCGGCAAGCACCCGTCCTTCGCCGATACGCGTGCCGCCAGCGGTGAGCTGCAGTTCGATGCCTGGAACGTGGTGCCGGAAGATACCGCGCGCTGGGATGCCCTGCGCGAACGCGTCAAGGAGCATGGCCTGCGCAACTCGCTGATGATCGCCATCGCGCCCACCGCCACCATCGCGTCCATCGCCGGCTGCTACGAGTGCGTGGAACCGCAGGTGTCCAACCTGTTCAAGCGCGAAACCCTGTCCGGCGATTTCCTGCAGATCAACCGCTACCTGGTGGCGGAACTGAAGAAGCTGGGTCACTGGACGCCGGAAATGCGCGACCTGATCAAGCTGGCCGACGGTTCCATCCAGGGGATCAGCCAGATTCCGGAGACCCTGCGGCAGGTGTACCGCACCGCATGGGAACTGCCGATGCGTTCGCTGATCGACATGGCTGCCGACCGCGGTGCCTTCATCGACCAGTCCGCCTCGCTCAACCTGTTCATGGAAAGCCCGAACATCGGCGCGATGTCGTCCATGTACATGTATGCGTGGAAGCAGGGCATCAAGACCACGTATTACCTGCGCTCGCGTCCGGCGACCAAGATCGCCAAGACCACGGTGAGCAGCTATACCCCGGCCGAAGCGGTGGCCTGCTCGCTGGAGAACCCGGAAGCCTGCGAGGCGTGCCAGTAAGACGCGTGCCGGGTACCGATCGTTGCCCGGTACCCGAACACTGCACGGTGGCTGCCGACCGCTGGTCGGCACGAAAGATGAACCACTCATGGTGGGTACCGGCCGCTGACCGGTACAGAAAATTAACCACTTATGGTGGGTGCCGACCGCTGGTCGGTACAGAAAATGAACTACTCATGGTGGGTACCGACC
>JAFAFF010000023.1 GCA_023423605.1 Pseudomonadota bacterium | reverse complement strand
CCGGAGGGTGTGTGCGGCGGGTATGTGGCGCCGCGTTGATCGGAACAAGCATCCACGCCATGCGTGGATGGCCCTAAAAAAAACCGCCCGGTTTCCCGGGCGGTTTTCATTTCACGCTACCGCGCGGGCGATCAGTTGCCGGCGCCGGTCAGCCCGCGCTTCTCCAGCAACGGCTCGATCTGCGGCTCGTGGCCGGCGAAATCACGGAACAGCTGCATCGCATCGACGCTGCCACCGCGCGACAGCAGGGTCTTGCGGAAGTGGTCACCATTCTTGCGGCTCAGTCCACCGTTATCCTTGAACCACTTCTGGGTGTTCGCATCGAGCACTTCAGACCAGATGTAGGCGTAGTAGCCGGCCGAGTAGCCGCCCATGATGTGGCTGAAGTACGGGGTGCGGTAACGCGGCGGAACCGGCGCGTAGTAGATGCCGTCCTTCTCCAGCGCGGCGCGCTCGAAGGCCATCACGTCCTTGGCTTCTGGCACCTGGTCCGGGCCGATCTGGTGCCAACGCTGGTCCAGCATCGCCGCGCCCAGGTATTCGGTTGTCGCGAAGCCCTGGTTGAACTTGGCTGCCGCCACCACCTTGTCCAGCAGCGCCTGCGGCATCGCCGAACCGTTCTGGTAGTGCTTGGCGTAGTTCTTCAGGATGACCGGGTTGTCGGCCCACATTTCGTTGACCTGCGAGGGGAACTCGACGAAATCGCGCGGTACAGAGGTACCGGAGAAGTAGGGATACTTCACATTCGAGAACATGCCATGCAGGGCATGGCCGAATTCGTGGAAGGTGGTGGTCACTTCATCCCAGGTCAGCAGGGTCGGCTTGCCGGCGGGCGGCTTGGGAATGTTGAGGTGGTTGGCCACCACCGGCTTGAAGCCAGTCAGTTCCGACTGCGAGACATAGGAGTTCATCCATGCGCCACCACGCTTGGACGCGCGGGCGTAGGGGTCGAAGATGAAGATCGCCAGCTGGCTGCCATCGGCGTCGAACACGTCGTAGACGGTGACGTCGTCGTGGTAGACCGGCAGGTCCGTGCGCTGCTTGAAGGTCAGGCCGAATTCGAGCCCGGCGGCATGGAACACGCCGTTTTCCAGCACGTTCTTCATTTCGAAGTACGGCTTGAGCTGGGATTCGTCGAAGTTGTACTTGGCCTGGCGCACCTTCTCGCTGTAGAACGCCCAGTCCCACGCTTCCAGCTTGAAGGTCGGCTTGCCGGCGGCCTTCTGTTCCTGGTCGATCATCGCCTGCAGGTCGGCCGCCTCGCGCTTGGCATTGGCCACCGCCGCCGGTGCCAGCTGGCCCAGCATGGCGTTGACGGCTTCCGGGTTCTTGGCGGTCTGGTTGGTCAGGTTGTAGGCGGCGAAGTTCTCGAAGCCCATCAGGCGGGCCTTGTCCGCACGCAGCTTCATGATGCGCGAGACCAGGGCGGTGTTGTCGTACTCACCGCCGCGGCTGCCACGGGTGATGGACGCCTCATGGATCTTCTGGCGCAGCGCGCGGTTGGCCAGGTTGGTCAGCGGCGGCTGGCCGGTGGTGTTGAGCAGGGTGATCACGTACTTGCCGTCCAGGCCACGGGCCTTGGCAGCCTCGGCAGCGGCGGAGATCTGCTCCTGCGACAGGCCGTCCAGTTCCTTGACGTCGTCCACCGTGATCGCCGATGCGTTCACTTCGGCCAGCACGTTCTGGCTGAACTTCGTGCCCAGGTTGGCCAGTTCGGCATTCATTTCCTTGAGTTTGGCCTTGTCCGCCTCGGACAGCTTGGCGCCGGCACGGACATAGTTCTCGTAGTACTTCTCGACCAGGCGCACGCCTTCGGCGTCCAGGCCGAGGGTGTCGCGGCTGTCGTACAGCGCCTGGATGCGGGCGAACAGCTTGCCGTTCAGTGCGATCGCATCGCTGTGCGCGGCGAACCGGGCCGAATAATCGGCCTGCAGTTTCTTGCGCGTATCGTTGGTATCGGCACCCACCAGCGAGAAGAACACGGTGGTGGCCCGGTCCAGCACCTCGCCGCTCTTTTCCAGTGCGATGAGGGTGTTTTCGAAGGTGGGCTTCGCCTTGTTGTTGGCGATGGCATCCACTTCCTTCAACTGCTGCGCCATGCCGGCGTCGAAGGCCGGCGCGAAATCGCTGTCCTTGATCCTGTCGAACTGCGGGAAATGCAGCGGCAACGGGCTGTCGGCGAAGAACGGATTGGCCTGCTGCGCGGTCGCATCGGCGGCCGGGGTGGCGGCCATGGCCGAGTAGGCGGGAAGGGCAAGGCCGAGGGTCATGGCCACGGCAAGGGCAAGGCGGGTGGTCAAGGCAGGTTCTCCACGAATATCAAGACCCCGAGGGTAACCTGCCGTTCAGTGGCCGGGCTTGTGTCGAAAGGCATGGGCGCGCAGGCTGCAGGCTTCCTTCCTGCGGTCGCCAGCCTGATGCGCAGCGTTTTCGATTTCGACGTCACCTCGCTGGAAGGCGAGCGCTATTCCCTGTCGCGGTATCGCGGACACCGGTTGCTGCTGGTCAACGTGGCCAGCCGGTGTGGCTTCACGCCGCAGTACACCGGGCTGGAGCGCCTGTGGCAGCAGCACCGTGCCCGGGGCCTGGTGGTGATCGGCTTCCCGTGCAACCAGTTTGGCGCGCAGGAGCCGGGCGACGCCGCGCAGATCCGCTCCTTCTGTTCGCTGGACTATCCGGTGACCTTCCCGTTGTCTACCCGGATCGACGTCAACGGGCCGGAGGCTGATCCGTTGTGGCAATGGCTGTCCACGCGCAAGCGCGGCCTGCTCGGCACGGCCCGCATAAAATGGAATTTCACAAAGTTCCTGGTCGGCCGCGACGGACAGGTCGTCTCGCGGTTCGCCCCGACCACCACCCCCGCCCAGCTTTGCCGGCATATCGAAAAAGGGGGCGGAGGGGAGTGAGTCCTGGGCGATGTGGTCCGCTCCGTTGCTTTTTCAGAGCGCGCCGGCTGGCCGGTTGCGGATGTCCTCGGGCAGCAGCCGCAGGATCTCATCGAGGATCTTCGGCAGGCCCTGCACGGAGTAGCCACGGTGGGTGTAGGCGATCTCCCCGTCATGCCCGATCACGAACATGTGCGGGACGGCAACGATGCCGTAGAGGTCGCCGAGTTCACCCTTGGCATCATGCAGGTAGTCGAGGCGGGGCCAGTTGCGGTCGCGCGCGATGCGCGCGAAATCCGAGCGCGGCTCCTTCCAGTTGATCGCGAACACCTGCAGCGCATCCTTGCCCACGACCTTCTGCAGGCCTTCAAGCATCGGCAGTTCGCGCCTGCAGGGGCCGCACCAAGAGGCCCAGAAGGTCACAACGACGATCTTGCCGCGGTGATCGGCAAGGTTGACCGGTCTGCCCTGGCGATCAAGCCCCAGCGCGCCGGCACCGGGCGGCATCTCGCCGGGACTCGGCGGCGCGGCGCAGGCCGCAGCGGCCCACAGGCTGATGACAAGTGACAACATGAGACGGCGGCGCATTCCTTTCCCCCTTGCATCCAGATCGCGCCATCATGCGCCTACTTCTCGACGAAAGCGCGTTCGAAGACGTACTGACCCGGCTGGCCGATGCGCGGGGAGACCTGGAAACCGCGGGCGTCCAGCACGGTGCGCAGGTCGGCCAGCATCTGCGGGCTGCCGCAGATCATCGCGCGGTCGTTTTCCGGGCTCAGTTCGGGCAGGCCCAGGGTGCGCTGCATTTCACCGCTTTCCAGCAACGAGGTCAGGCGTCCCTGGTTGGCGAATGGCTCGCGGGTGACCGCCGGGTAATACAACAGCTTGTCGCCGATCATCTCGCCGAGGAACTCGTGTTCGCGCAGTTCCCTTTCGAAATAATCGCGGTACGCCAGGTCCTTTTCGTAACGCACGCCGTGGGTGAGGATCACCTTGTCGAAGCGTTCGTAGGTTTCCGGATCCTTGATCACCGACAGCCACGGCGCCAGGCCGGTGCCGGTACCCAGCAGGTACAGGTGCCGGCCGGGGTGCAGGTCGCTGATCAGCAGCGTACCGGTGGGTTTCTTGCCGACCAGGACCTTGTCGCCCGGCTTGATGTGCTGCAGGCGCGAAGTCAGCGGTCCGTCCTGGACCTTGATGCTGAAGAATTCCAGGTTCTCCTCCCAGTTGGCACTGGCGATGGAATACGCGCGCAGCAGCGGCCGGGCCTCGGTTTCCAGTCCGATCATCACGAACTGGCCGTTCTCGAAGCGGAAGCCGCTGTCGCGGGTGAGCGTGAAACTGAAGTAGGCATCGGTCCAGTGGCGGACCTCAAGCACCGTCTCGGCGCCGAAAGCAGAGGACATGGGGCGGGGGATTCATTGGAGTCGTCACCGCCCATTCTACCCTAGATGAGATGAGTTCTCATTGGAGGGGGGACGGAGGAGGTTATTTGCAATTAATCACCTCCGTCCCCCTTTTTCAGCGGTAGCCGGCGGCCTGCAGTTCGAACAGTTCGGCGTAGCGCCCGCCCTGTGCCATCAGCTCGGCGTGGCTGCCGCTGGCTTCGATGCGCCCGTCGGCCAGCACCAGGATGCGGTCGGCCATGCGTACCGATGAAAACCGGTGGGAGATCAGCACCGCGGTGCGCTGTTCGGAGAGCTCGCGGAAGCGCTGGAATACTTCGAATTCGGCACGCGCGTCGAGTGCGGCGGTGGGCTCGTCCAGGATCATCACCTGGGCCTGGCGCATGTACGCGCGGGCGATGGCGATCTTCTGCCACTGGCCACCGGACAGATCCACGCCATGCTTGAAACGGCGTCCTATCACCTGCTGGTAGCCACCGGGCAGGCTTTCGATCACCTCTTCGGCCATGCCTCGACGTGCCGCGTCACGGATGCGCGGGTGGTCGTCGATGGCATCGACCTGGCCGACGCCGATGTTCTCCCCGGCGGTCAGGTTGTAGCGCACGAAATCCTGGAAGATCACCCCCATGTTCGCGCGCAGGTCGTCCAGGTCGTAATCGCGCAGGTCGCGCCCATCGAGCAGGATGCGGCCTTCATCGGGGTCGTACAGGCGCGCCAGCAGTTTCACCAGGGTTGTCTTGCCCGCGCCGTTTTCGCCCACCAGCGCCAGCACTTCGCCGGCCTGCAGTTCGAAATCCAGGTGCCGCACCGCCCATTTCTCCGCATCCGGATAGCGGAAGCCGACATCCTCGAAGACAAAACCGCGGGTGATCGGGCGCGGCACCGGCACGGCATCGGTACGGGTATGGATTTCCGGCTGGATCTGGAAGAAGGAAAACAGGTCGTCCAGGTACAGTGCCTGGCTGGCCACCTGCGAAAAGCCGATCAGCAGACCTTCCAGCAGCTGGCGCAGACGCAGGAAACTGCCGGCCAGGAACGTCAGGTCGCCGATGGTGAAATCGCCGCGCACCGTTCGCCAGGCGATGTACGCATACGCGGTGTAATAACCCAGGGTGCCCAGCGCGGCCAGCAACGTGCCCCAGAACGCGCGCTTGCGCGCCAGCGCGCGGTTGGCCTGGAAGAAGCGGTCGGCCAGCAGTTTGTAGCGGTCGATGAGGAAGCGGTGGAGGTTGAATATCTTCACCTCCTTGGCGGTTTCCACGCTGGCGCCGACCTGGCGCAGATAATCCAGCTGGCGACGTTCGGGGGTCCACTGGAAGTTGAGGCTGTAGCCGGCGGCATTGAAATGCGATTCGCCGATGAAGGCCGGTACCAGCGCCAGCGCCAGCAGCACGATCAGCCACGGCGCATAGACCAGCAGGCCGACCGCCAGGCTGGCCACGGTGATGGCATCCTGTACCTGGCCGAACAGCTGGCTCATCAGGTTCATGCGCCCCATCGTCTGCCGGCGCGCACGGTCCAGCCTGTCCTGCAGCTCCGGATCCTCGAAGTCCTCCAGGTCCAGCGATGCGGCATGTTCCATCAGGCGCACGCTGGTGGCGTTGGTGAACAGCTCGGACAGCAGCGAATCGGCATAGCTGACCACCCGGCCGATCAGGTCGGAGCCGATGGCCAGCGCGAATTCCAGGGCCAGCAGCGCCAGCAGCGGGTTGAGCAGGCCGCTGGCCAGGGCCTGGCCGAAAGGCGGGAAGCCAGCATCGTGCTGGCTGAGCTGGATGGCGGCGTCGATGATCAGCTTGCCGACATACAGCATCGCCACCGGCAGCAGCGCACGGATGAGGCGCAGGCCCAGGCTGGCGCTGGCCAGCAGGGGACTGGTCTGCCACACCTGGCGCAGGAACGGGGGCAGGTTGCGCATCGCGCTGAAACGCTGGCGCAGGCTCGGGCGTGCGGAAGAGGCGGTATCGGGCATGCCTGCATTGTGCAATGTCCGCCGTGCAATGGCGGGTGACGGGCGTATGCTGCAGCGGATCCCGGCGGGCGTCTGGCGTACACGGATGCGGCGGCAGCCGCATGCACGCCGCGCCGATGCCCTCCGACCACGCCCGGCTTCGTGGAGAAGCCGGGCAGTCGCAGGCTTCAGGGCAGCGGCGGCAGCAGGCCGGCGCCGAGCCGGTTCCAGGCGTTGATCACCGCCACCGCCATGCTCAGGTCGGCGATGCCCTGGTCATCGAAATGTGTGCCCAGTGCGTCGAACGCAGCCTCTGGCGGAGCGCGCTCCGGCAGCCGCGTCAATGCTTCGGCCCAGGCCAGCGCGGCACGTTCGCGGGCATCGAAGAAGCGGCTTTCCGGCCATGCCGGCAGTGTGTCCAGCTTGCGCGGTTCGATGCCGGCCTTGCGCAGGGCCGTACCATGCATGTCCATGCAGTAGCCGCAGCCATTGATCTGCGACACGCGCAGGAATACCAGTTCCACCAGTTCCTGGCCGAGCGCGCTTCCGTGCACGGCATGGCTGGCGGCCAGCAGGCCCTTGTAGGCATCGGCCCCCAGGCGGGTATAGGCAACAC
>JAFAFF010000356.1 GCA_023423605.1 Pseudomonadota bacterium | reverse complement strand
ATCACCTTCATGGCACCACTCCTCGCAGGGCCAGCGCATGCAGGTACTGGCCGTAGCCGTTCTTGATCAGCGGCGCGGCCAGCGCCTCCAGCTGCGCAGCATCGATCCAGCCGTTGCCGAAGGCGATTTCCTCCGGGCAGCACACCTGCAGGCCCTGACGGGTCTGGATGGTTTCAATGAAGTTGGATGCTTCCAGCAGCGACTGGTGCGTGCCGGTATCCAGCCAGGCATAACCACGACCCAGCGCTTCCAGGTGCAGCGCGCCATCGTCCAGGTAGCGCTGGTTGAGGTCGGTGATTTCCAGCTCGCCGCGCGGCGATGGCTTCAGCTCCGCCGCATGATCGCTGGCCTTGCCATCGTAGAAATACAGGCCGGTGACGGCATAGTTCGAGCGCGGCTGGGCCGGCTTTTCCACCAGGCCGATCACCTTGCCGCTGTCGTCGAACTCGGCCACGCCATAGCGCTCCGGATCGTTCACCCAGTAGCCGAACACGGTGGCGCCGGTCTCGCGCGCATCGGCGCGCTTGAGCATCTCGGTCAGACCATGGCCGTGGAACAGGTTGTCGCCGAGCACCAGGCAGCTGGGCTTGCCGGCCAGGAAATCGCGGCCGATCAGGTAGGCCTGTGCCAGCCCATCCGGACTGGGCTGCACGGCATACTGGATGTCCATGCCCCACTGCGAACCGTCGCCCAGCAGCTGCTGGAACAGCGCCTGTTCGTGCGGGGTGTTGATGATCAGCACTTCGCGGATACCGGCCAGCATCAGTACGCTGAGCGGGTAATAGATCATCGGCTTGTCGTACACCGGCAGCAGCTGCTTGCTGACGCCCTTGGTGATCGGATAGAGGCGGGTACCGGTTCCGCCGGCCAGGATGATGCCTTTGCGTTGGGTCATGAGGTTCGTCGTCGCTGAAGGGTCAGGCCGTGGTGCCGATGCGCTGCAGGCGGTAGCTGCCATCCAGCACGCCGCTGACCCATTCCTGGTTGTCCAGGTACCAGTCCACGGTGAAGGCGATGCCCTGTTCGAAGGTATGGGCCGGTTCCCAGCCCAGGTCATTCTTCAGCTTCGAGGCATCGATGGCATAGCGGCGGTCGTGGCCGGGGCGATCGGTGACGTAGGTGATCTGGGTGCTGCGCGGCTGTCCATCCTCGCGCGGACGGCGTGCGTCCAGCAGCGCGCAGATCGCTTGCACCACCTCGATGTTCTGCCGTTCCGAATTGCCGCCGACGTTGTAGGTCTCGCCGACCTGGCCCCTGGCCAGCACGGTGCGGATCGCTTCGCAGTGGTCGGCAACGAACAGCCAGTCGCGCACCTGCCTGCCATCGCCGTACACCGGCAGCGGCTCGCCGGCCAGCGCCTTGGCGATCACCAGTGGAATGAGCTTTTCCGGGAAGTGGTACGGGCCATAATTGTTGGAGCAGTTGGTGGTCAGCACCGGCAGACCGTAGGTGTGGTGGAACGCACGCACCAGGTGGTCCGAAGCCGCCTTGGATGCCGAATACGGGGAATTGGGTGCATACGGCGTGGTTTCAGTGAACTTGCCGGTCTCGCCCAGGGTGCCGTACACCTCGTCGGTGGACACATGCAGGAACCGGAACGCCTCGGCCTTGTCGGCCGGCAACGTCTTCCAGTAATCACGCACCGCCTCGAGCAGGCCCAGGGTACCGACCACGTTGGTCTGGATGAACGCACCCGGTCCGTCGATGGAGCGGTCCACGTGGCTCTCGGCGGCGAAATTCAGCACTGCCTCCGGCTGGTGTTCGGCCAGCAGCCGCGAGACCAGCGCGCGGTCACCGATGTCGCCTTCCACGAACACGTGGTCGGGGTTGCCCTCCAGGCTGGACAGCGTCTTCAGGTTGCCGGCGTAGGTCAGGGCATCAAGGTTGACCACCTTCACGCCGCGGGCGACCGCTTCGAGGACGAAATTACCGCCAATGAATCCCGCGCCGCCGGTGACAAGCCAAGTGGGCACTACCTGTTCTCCTGTTGTGGGCTTCCGGACCGACGCTTCCATGGGCGAGCCAGATCAGAGGCAGAGGATACATCCTGCGGCGCAGGCCCCTCGCTCCACTTCCTGAATTGCAGGCCGAACGCCGGTACGCGTTACAGTAACGGGCTCGACATGTCCCGACGAGACCGCATGGTCACCGGCCAGCCCTGATATGCCCAGCACTACACCGGTTTCCTCCACCACCGACGATCTGGAGCGATGGCTGTCGCCATCGACCCTTCGCAAGGCCTTCAATTACGTCGACAGCGTCAGCCAGGCGCAGTGGGCCGATGGCGTCCTGCAGGGTTTCGTGCAGGGCACCCGGGCGCGTCCCTACCACGTGGAAATCGATGTTTCCCGCAGCCTTCGTGATCGTGCCGGCAGGCTGTACGGCCAGTGCAGCTGTCCGGTGGGCTATGCCTGCAAGCATGTCGCCGCACTGCTGCTGGTGGGGATGGACCCGCAGCTGGCGTCAGGCGGGCCGCCGGGCAACGGTGGCGACAACAACACCGGGGACATGGGCGAGCCCCGGCAGCAACCGACCAGCGAACTGCTTCAGCAGCTCTCCAGCTGGCACGCGGGACATGCGGGGCGAACCACGGAACTGCGCAACGTACGCCCCAGGGTGGAACATGGGCTTGCCTACGTTCTTTCCGCCACTGAACATCGCCTTGGCATCCTGGTCCACAAGACCCGGCGCGATCGCAGCGGCAAACTGCAGATGCAGGATTTCATCGCCGTCGAACCCCGCCTGTTCCTCTCTCCGCCCGCTTACGTGGCCTCGGCCGACGTCGCCGTCCTCGCCCAGTTATGGGTCCTGCAGGATGACGGGATGGAGTCGCGCCGGGTTGCGATTACGCCGCTGCTGGAGGCGATCGTCGCGACCGGACGTGGCTGGGTGCGGGGCCGGACCGGCGGCGTGCACGTCGCCGCGATCCCGGGCCCCGCCCGCAGTGCCGCCCTCTGCTGGGAGGAACATGCAGAGGATGAAGACCTCGAACCAGGACTGGCGCCGACGGTGGTGCTGGAAGGGACCGCACGCGCCGTGATATCCGGTGCCAGCGCCTGCTACCTGGACGAGGTGACAGGCGAAGTGGGGCCATTGCAGTTGCCCGTCGCCGCCCACGATGCGGACGCCTTCCTCAGCCTGCCGGTGCTCAACAGGCACGAGTACACGCTGACCGCCAGGGCTCTGCAGCACATCGATCCCGCCCTGCCCAGGCCGCCTGCGCCCGCTGACAGGAACGACCAGCAGGATGACGATGCCGCAGCCCGCCCTGCGAACGCGCCGCCGCACCCGGTACTGACGTTGCACAGTGTTGAATATCGCCCTGCCTGGGCGGGCCGCAACGATCCCTCGAACTGGATGGATTTCGCGACGCTGGCCATCCAGTACGATGAGGACCTGGTGGCTGTCGACGACCCGCGGATGTTCCGCCGCAACAGCGATGACCAGTACCAGCTGATACCCCGTGACAGGGTCCAGGAGGCGCACTGGAAGCAGCAGCTGTTCACGCATGGGCTGCGGGCGGACGGGCCGCCGCTGCCTCAGACGGGCATTCCAGGGCCGTGGTTCCAGCCCCGCGCCACCAGCTGGCAAGCCGTGGTCACCCAGCTGTTGCCGCAGCTGCGCAGCGCCGGCTGGGAGGTGGTGGTGGAACCCGAATTCCGCCACCAGATCACCGTGGTTGACGATATTTCGCTCGACGTGGCACCCGCTGCCGACGGCTGGTTCGACCTTGCGCTGGATATCGAGGTGGACGGACGGAAACTGGCGCTCGCGCCGCTGCTGGAGCGCCTGCTGGAAGAGGATGCCCGATGGTCGCGTGGCAACCTCGGCGCCATCGGCGATGACGAGCCCATCGTCATCCGGGGCGAAGCCAACGAGGCCCTGTTGTTCCAGGCCGGCCGCCTGAAGCCGGTGGTGGCGCTGCTGGGCGACCTGTTCGCTGCCCCAAGGGGTGGCCTGCGCGTTGCCACGCACGACGTGGGACGCCTGCAGGCCTTGCAGGACAGCGCACGCCTGCAGTTCCGCAGCAGCGACGATACCCGGGCCATGGTCCAGCGCCTGCTGGCCGGACCAGGCGTGCAGGACATACAGCCACCGCTGGGCCTGCGTGCCAGCCTGCGCGATTACCAACGCCACGGCCTTGCCTGGCTGCAGTTCCTGCGCGCGCAGAATCTGGCTGGTGTGCTGGCCGACGACATGGGCCTGGGCAAGACGCTGCAGACCCTGGCCCACATCCTGCTGGAGAAGGAAGCTGGCCGCCTGGACCGCCCGGCGCTGCTGGTCATGCCGACGTCACTGCTGCACAACTGGCAGGCCGAAGCCGCGCGCTTTACGCCGTCGCTGCGGGTACTGGTACTGCACGGCCCTCAGCGGCAGGCAGCGTTCGAGCAGATTCCCGCGCATGACGTGGTGCTGACCACCTACCCGCTGGTGTGGCGGGACGAGGAGGCTCTGGCGGCCTTCAGCTACCATCTTCTGGTGCTGGATGAAGCACAGCATGTGAAAAGCGCCAAGGCCCGCTCGGCCATCGCCCTGCGCCGCCTGGACAGCCGCCATCGCCTTTGTCTCAGTGGTACGCCACTGGAAAACCACCTTGGCGAGTTGTGGGCCCATTTCGATTTCCTGCTTCCCGGCCTGCTGGGCAGCGAGAAAACCTTCAACCAGCATTGGCGGCATCCCATCGAGCGCGGACCGGACCCGCTGCGCGCACGCCTGCTTGCACAGCGGCTGCGCCCCTTCATCCTGCGTCGCCGCAAGCAGGACGTGGCCACCGAGCTTCCGCCCAGGACCGTGATCGTGCGCAGCGTCGCGCTGGAGGGCGGGCAGCGCGACCTGTACGAAACAGTGCGCTCGGCGATGGAGAAGAAGGTACGCGAAGCTGTTTCCAGCAATGGGCTGGCCAGGAGCCACATCATCGTGCTGGATGCGCTGCTCAAGCTGCGGCAGGCCTGCTGCGATCCGCGCCTGCTGCCTGGCGTCGCGCCCACGCGGAATCCACCGTCAGCCAAGCTGGAGATGCTGATGGACATGCTGCCCGAGATGCTGGAGGAAGGGCGCAGGATTCTGCTGTTTTCCCAGTTCACCAGCATGCTGGACCTGATCGCCCAGTCACTCGATGCTGCCGGCATCCCGTACGTGACGCTGACCGGCAATACCCGCGACCGCAACACGCCGATCACCGCATTCACCCGCGGCGATGTTCCGCTGTTCCTGATCAGCCTCAAGGCCGGCGGCGTGGGCCTGAACCTCACTGCGGCCGATACGGTGATCCACTACGACCCCTGGTGGAACCCGGCCGCCGAGGAGCAGGCCAGCGACCGCGCGCACCGTATCGGGCAGGACAAGCCGGTCTTCGTCTACAAGCTGATCGCTGCGGGCAGCATTGAAGAACGCATCGTGGCCCTGCAGGAGCGCAAGGCCGCACTGGCTGCGTCGATCCTCGAAGAAGGAGGAACCTCGGGGCCGCGCTTCGCCGCCGAGGATCTGGAGGCACTGCTGGCGCCGTTGCCGGAGCCAGTTTCCAAAGCATTGCCGAAGCCGCGGCGGCGGAAGCCGTCCTGATGGCCCTGGGTGACCATACGCATTCGCATGGTCACCCAAGGGCAGTTAGAATCCAGGTCCCACCTCCGAACCGGTTGCTGCACCAGGACCGGAAAACCCCCTAACCGTGAGCCGGCCGGTGGCCGGCGTTACAAGGACCCCGTACCAGATGAAGATCCTCGTCGCGTACAAGCGCGTGGTGGACTACAACGTCCGCATCCAGGTCAAGCCGGACGGTTCCGGCGTGGTGACCGATGGCGTCAAGCTGTCCCCGAATCCCTTCGATGAAATCGCTCTGGAAGAAGCCCTGCGCCTGCGCGACAAGGGCATCGCCAGCGAAGTCATCGTTGCCACCATCGCCCCGGCCGACGCCCAGGCGCACCTGCGCAACGGCCTCGCCATGGGTGCCAACCGCGCCATCCACGTGGTCACCGACCAGCCCATCCAGCCGCTGACCGCTGCCCGCGCCCTGCTCAAGCTGGTGGAAAAGGAACAGCCGGACCTGGTGATCCTGGGCAAGCAGGCCATCGATGACGATGCCAACCAGACCGGCCAGATGCTGGCCACGATCTGGGGCCGGCCGCAGGCAACCTTCGCCAGCAAGCTGGAGATTGCCGACGGCAAGGCCACCGTGACCCGCGAGGTCGACGCCGGCCTGGAAACGCTGGAAGTGGACCTGCCGGCGGTGGTCACCACCGACCTGCGCCTGAACGAGCCGCGCTTCATCAAGCTGCCGGACA
>JAFAFF010000355.1 GCA_023423605.1 Pseudomonadota bacterium | reverse complement strand
AGCTGCAACTGCGCGCCGGCCCGGGCCTGGTACACATTGCCCGACCGCCCACCGGCTACACGCACATCGTCCAGGACCATCGCGTTCGCGCCATGCCGGACGATCCAGTCCGCGGTGATGAAGGGCTGCACCACGGCGGCCAGCGCGGTGTCGGCGCGGCCATGCAGGCGCAGGCCAACGCGCGATTGCAGGCCGCCGGCATCGGCCACCCTTACCCGGGTGCCGTTGGCTTCCACGTGGGTGCCGCCCTGCATGCGGTAGTCGCTCCAGCTCAGCTGCAACTGCGGTTCCAGGTACAGCGTACTGGCCGCAGCATGCAGGACCGCAAACGCATAACCTGTTTCCAGCGATGCCGTCGTGCTGCGTGCGCGGTACTCCTCCGCGACCAGTGCCTGGCCGTTGACGCTGCTGCGGAAGCGCGCCGCCTGCAGCCAGCCGTCCACGTAAAGACCTGCATCGTCCATCGCGCCCTGCGTCCAGGTGCCGTAGAAGCCGAACGAGCGGCCGCGTACGCGACCATCTGCGTGGTAGCCGGACAATGATGACGATGCCTGCTGCGCGGCATGGCCGGCGCCGCCCATGATCCCGAAGACCCCACGGTCCTCCGTGCCCCAGCGGGTCAGGTCGGCACCGACCTGCAGCAGTTCATGGCTGCCGCGCGCGGCCAGCTGGCCATTGACGCGCTGCTGCGATTGGCCGTTGCTGGCGCGTACCCAGGCACCTGCCAACCGGCCTGAGTCGCGCTGCCGTTCGGCCAGGTTGGGCTCACCGACGCGCTGGTGCAGGGTCAGGGCGAACATGTCCAGTGCCGCCGACTGGTTGGCCAGCCAGGCGCCAGCCTCGGGGCGCAGCACGAAAGGCTCGACGACCGGATCGATGACCGGCGGCTCGACCACCGGCGGCGGGTCCGGATCGATCGTCTGGCAGCCCGGCGCCGCAGGGTCCTGCTCGCATGGCCCTTTTTCGCCCTCCGGCACCAGCGAGCGCAGATACCAGTCGCCATCCTCCGCATCGCTGCTGCTTCCCTGGTGCAGGAAATACTCATAGGCACCCGCCACTGCGCGCCCCTGCAGCTGGAACACGGCGTTCGAATCGCCGTCCACCTGCACCACGCGGATGCCTTCCACGGTATCGGCACCGCCTCCGCCCGCATTGTCGACGTGCAGCCATGCGCTGCCGCTGCTGCTGCCCTCGATGTGCAGGAAATCGGTCGGCGCCGTGTCGCCGGCCAGCCGGGTGTTGATATCGAACAGCCCGTCCTGGCCCACGTAATCGCCATGCACGGTCAGCCGGGAGAAACGATCGGCGACCGGCGGCGCGAAACTGATCCGGCCGGCATGTTCCAGCGCGGTCACCGCCGAGTCACCGTTCACCATCCACTGGCTGCTGCCGTCCACGGACAGCGACCGCGCATGCAGGCCATCGCTTTCCAGCAGCGCGCCGCGCCAGTGCGTACCGTCACGCAGTGCCACATGCAGTTCCGCCGTGGGGCTGTCCACCTGGATGTCGCCGCGCAGGTCGCTGGCGGCGGCACTGAAACGCACGTCACCGGCCGCGATGCGGCTGCCGTCACCCAACAGCGTGTCGCCCACCCGTAACAGGCGTCCGCTCGCATCGCCCACATCGGCCAGGCTGCCGCGCAGCAGCAGTTCGTGATTGCCACCCTGCAGCCAGAACGCAGTGCCAGCGCCGGCAGCGAAACGACTGTCCTCGATGCTGGCGCGGTTCCAGTGCGCGCCCGCCGCAGTGATATAGGAGCGCCAGCCCACCGATTGATCGCCGCGCAGGTCCACATCCAGGCCGCTGGCAGCATCCAGTGTGGCGGTATTGACCTGTACCACGCCGAAGGCCCGCTCGGCATCGCTGCCGATGTGCAGGTCCTGCAGCGATGCCCGGGTGCTTGAGCCGCCAAGGAAGATGCCGGTGCTGCCGGCGCCCAGCAGATCGATGCGCGTGCCATCGGCCTGCAGCCACGTGGAGGTGCTGCCGGTGGACCCGGTGGCGCGCACTGCCTGGCCACCGGCGCCGCGCACGATGAGCTCACCGCCGCTGATGGCCGCCTGGCCGCCATACATTTCAATGGCATGCCGGTTGTCGCCGTCCACGTCCACGGTGCTGTCCGCAAGCTGCAGCCGTGAACTGTCGCTGGACAACCAGATCGCCGGGCTGCCGTTGCCGGACGTGCTGCGGATGAGGGTGCCGCGGGCATCCAGCCGGCCCCATGCATTCACGTTGAAGCCGATATCGCTGCTGGAATCGAAACGGCCACCGTTGACTGTCGCGGTGCTGTAGCGCTGGCGGGCGGCATCGCCGAACAGGCGCATGCTGCCACGCGTGCCGGACATCGTCACCGCGTCCAGCGTGGCGCTGGCACCACTGGCAAGATCGATGAATCCATTGGTGTACTCAACGTTCTCCAGTGCCACGTTGGCGCCGTTGCTGGCCCACAGCCCACCGAACGTGCCGGTGGTGGCGCCGGCGATGTCGATCACGCTGTTGCGGATGGCCAGCGAGGCACCGTTGCCGGCACGCATCCGCCCACTGCCACCGCCCTGCAGCCGTGCGTCCTCCAGCAGCATGGACGTACCGGCGCCATCGACCTGCAGCAGATCGCCGCGGTTGTCCACGAGCAGGCCGTGCAGCTGCATCGTCGCGCCGTCGCTGGCCGACAGCAGTCCGCCGCCGCCCTGGGTGCCTGCGCGGACCTGCAGCCCGTCGGCTCGAATGGTGCTTCCCGCGCCCGTCGCGTCCAGCGCGACACCGCTGCCGTCCGTGCCAAGGTCGATGCTGCTGCCGGCCAGGGTGACGCTGCCGCCGCCAATGGCCTGTATGCCATGGCCGGCCCCGGCGACCGCGGATTCCACCCGCACAACGACATCGGCAAGTCCGGCCTGGCTGCCGGGATCGCGTACCGTCAACGCCGTGCCCGGCCGGTCCTGTGCGATGAGGTCGCTGCTGAAGCTGCGCTCGTCTCCGGCGTCGATGACGATCGGCCCGCTGTAGGTGGCGGCCGAGGCGGGCAGGGTGGCGCCGAGCGCGAGGCTGAGCAGACGGGGGCGGACGGGAAGGCGGAAGCATGCCCGTGTGAACGGGCGTGGGGAGGTGTGGCTCATGGGCTGTTCGCGCTCGATCGATATGAGGGCGGCCACCGGCGGCGGAAGGGTGCCGACGTCGCCGTCCGATCGATGCGGTGCCTGCCCGCAGGGGCAAGCGGCGAGCGTGCGCAGCAAGGGGGTGCCTGCGAATCGGTCGCAGCTGAAATGCGTTCCAGCCCGTACCAACGGCACTTGTCCGCAGCCCTCCGCGCGCGCAGCGTAGGGCGTTCCTTCTGCTGGAGTCCGTGCATGGTCCTGCGTTCGCTGCTGGTGGCAATCGGGTTGTCGATCGGGGCTTCGGCCACCGCCATGGCGCTTCCCGACACGGCCCCGACATCTTCTTCGGCCCGCGAAGGCGGGCGCGGCGATGGCGCCCTGCTGGTCATCCATGGCGGCGCCGGTGTGCAGCGCAAGGACCTGATCGCCGCCGAGGAAAAGGGCACGCGCGACGCATTGCGCGCCGCGCTGCTGGCCGGGCACGCCGAACTGGCCGCCGGGCGCCCCGCGCTGGCCGCCGTGACAACGGCCATCACCTCGCTGGAGGATGACCCGACCTTCAATGCGGGGCGTGGGGCGGTGTTCACCCACGATGGCCGCAACGAACTGGACGCGGCGCTGATGGAGGGCGAAACCCAGCGCGCCGGCGCCGTGGCCGGCGTGCAGCGGGTGCGCAACCCCATCCTGCTGGCGCAGGCGGTGATGGAGCATTCGCCGCACGTGATGATGGTCGGGCAGGGGGCCGAGGCATTCGCTGCCGAGCAGGGCATCGCGCTGGTCGATCCGGCGTATTTCCGCACCGACAAGCGCTGGCGGCAGCTGCAGCGTGCACTGCAGGAAGAGCGTGCCGGGCAGGCGCATGCGGACCTGGAAACCGCGAAACACTTCGGCACCGTGGGTG
>JAFAFF010000336.1 GCA_023423605.1 Pseudomonadota bacterium | reverse complement strand
ATGCCAACCTGTCCAACAAGAACCTGCTGCTGTCGGCCGATGCCGAGATAGATACCCAGCCAACGCTGGTGATCGATGCCGAAGAGGTCAAGGCCGCGCATGGCGCGACCGTGGGGCAGCTGGATGCCAATGCCCTGTTCTCCCTGCGCTCGCGCGGCCTGCCCGGCCCGCAGGCACAGGCACTGCTCAGCGCCGCCTTCTGCCACGAACCGCTGCAGATACTGCCCCCGGCCCTGCGCGACCAGCTGGCCCGCCGCCTGGACCGTGCGCTGGCCGAAGCGGGCGTGGCATGAACCTGGCCACGCCACGCCCGCACGGCGCCACCGGCGCAGCGCCCGACTGGGACCGCGTGCGCCTGGATTTCCCGCTGCTGATGCGCGAAGTGCACGGCAAGCCGCTGGTGTACTTCGACAACGCCAACACCGGGCAGAAACCGGTGCAGGTGATCGGCGCACTGGATGAGTTCTATCGCCGCTACAACGCCAACGTCAGCCGCGCGGTGCACGCGCTCGGCACCGAGGCCACCGACGCCTACGAAGGCGCCCGCAACACGCTGGCGCGTTTCCTCAACGTGCGCGCCAGCGAGCTGGTGCTGTGCAGCGGCACCACCTTCGCGCTCAACCTGGTCGCCTATTCCTGGGCCCTGCCCCGCCTGAAGGCCGGCGATGTCATCCTGGTGTCGCGCATGGAGCACCATGCCAACATCGTGCCCTGGCAGCTGGTGGCCGAACGCACCGGCGCCACCCTCCGCGTGGCCGAGATCACCCCGGACGGCGCACTGGACCTGGATGCGCTGCGCGCGGCGATGACGCCCGAGGTGAAGCTGCTGGCGGTGGCGCACGTGTCCAACGTACTGGGCACCGTGAATCCGGTCCGCGAGATCTGCCGCGAAGCCCGTCGGCGCGGAATCGTCACCGTGATCGATGGCTCCCAGGCGGTACCCCACCGAAAGGTCGACGTGGCCGCGATCGGCTGCGACTTCTATGCCATCACCGGCCACAAGATGTGCGGCCCGACCGGTACCGGCGCGCTGTGGGCACGTCGCGAACACCTGGACGCGATGCCGCCCTTCCTGGGTGGCGGCGAGATGATCAAGGAAGTCAGCTTCGAGGGCACCGTCTTCAACGAGGCCCCGCACAAGTTCGAGGCAGGCACGCCCAACATCGCCGGCTTCATCGGCCTGGGCGTGGCGGCGGATTACCTGGAATCGCTGGGGCTGGCCAACGTGGAAGCGCGCGAAGCCGAGCTGCTGGCGCATTTCACCGAAGAGCTGCAGAAGATCGATGGGCTGCGCATCTTCGGTACCACGCAGGACAAGGCGGCGGTGGTGTCGTTCCTGATCGAGGGCGCGCACGCCCATGATCTGGCCACCCTGCTCGATCTGGAAGGCGTGGCGGTGCGCTCCGGCCAGCACTGCGCGCACCCGCTGCTGCAGTATTACGGCGTGGCCGCCACCTGCCGTGCATCGCTGGCGTTCTACAACACGCACGAAGAGATCGAGCGCTTCATCGTGGCGTTGAACAAGGTCCGCCGGCTGCTGGGCTGACGCGCCTGTGGTTCCCGCTGGCGGGAATGCCGGGGCGGCGCTCGCCCATGCGCCGCGCGTGCCGCATGGGCAGCCGGCACACGTGGCCGGCGCTACACTACCGCCATGAGTACGCTGACTTTCCGTGCCGCCACCGCGGCCGACATTCCCGCCCTGATAGACCTTGTCACCTCCGCCTACCGCGGTGACGCCAGCCGTGCCGGCTGGACCACCGAAGCCGATCTGCTGGATGGTGCACGCATCGATGCCGAAGGGCTGCAGGCCGACCTGGACCGGCCCCGTTCGACGATCCTGCTGGCCGAACGACAGGGCCGGCTGCTGGCCTGCGCACACGTCGCCGATGGTGGCGAGCATGGTTATTTCGGCATGTTCGCGGTAGCACCGGACCAGCAGGGTTCGGGTATCGGCAAGCGGATGATCGCCGAGGCCGAGGCGCATGGCATGCGCGAATGGGGACTGGGCAGCATGCTGATGACCGTCATCGACGTGCGCGAAGAACTGATCGCCTTCTACGAGCGCCGTGGGTATCACCGCACCGGGATCAAGAAGCCCTTCCCCTATGGCGATGAACGCTTCGGCATTCCCCGGCGCGATGACCTGCGTTTCGAGGTGTTGGAAAAAGTACTGGCCGGAGCTGCGGCATGAGCGCTGCCTGGACCTTCGTCTGTGCCAGCAGCGACCTGTTGCCGGGTGAGATGAAGAGCGTGTTCGACGAGGTTACCGGCACCCCCATCGTGGTATTCAATCTGGACGGTGAGCTGCATGCACTGGAAGACCAGTGCACGCATGAAGAGTTCGAGCTGTCCGCGGGCGAGTTCAATACGCAGGAAGGCAGCATTGAATGCGTGTTGCATGGTGCGCGCTTCGATGTACGCGATGGACGCGCGCTGTGTGCCCCCGCCTACAGTCCAGTGCCGAAATTCCCGGTGAAGCGCGAGCACGATGCCGTGTGGACGCGCGACGACCGCGATTGATCCACGGCCAGCGCAGGCGTCCCGGTGCGACCGACGCACGCCCGGCCCTGGCCTCATGACCCGTCATGGACCGGCGCGGTCCGTATCGATGGATGCTGGCGACTGCTGCTCATACAGCCACTGGGCCAGATAGAGATCCAGTACCGGCAGGCCAACGCAGGTGACGAGTACCGGGCGACGCAACAGGCTCGTTGCGGACATCGCCTCGTGCAGGCTGCGTATGCGGAACAGGCCGGCCAGATCGCTCAGCCGCACGCCCTGGCGCGAGAAGAACAGCGCCAGGCTCTGCGAATTACGGTGGCAGACGCTGGATACGTCGTCGCAGATGATCGTGCCATTGCCCAGCGCCCGTTCGATGAACGTGGCCGGCAGCTCGTCGCCCCCCAGATGCAGCACCACCACGTCGCCAGCGAGGGTGTCGACCGGAATGATGGGTGCTGCGGCGTTGGTGGCGGTGATGATCATGTCGGTCGGCGCATCATCTGCCGGGGATATCGCCTGTATGTCCAGCCCGGTTCGTCGCGCAGCCGCCGCCGCGAAGCGTTCGGCATTCTCCAGCCGGCGACTGCGGACGAAGATCCGCTGTATGCGGTCGGGATGATGCGCACGCAGATCGTCCACCACGCAATCGGCGATGGGCCCTGCTCCATACAGGCACACCGAGATCGCCGACCGGTGCATCAGCGTGGCATCCACCGTCATCGAGGCATAGGCACCGGTCCTGGACGCTGAAATCCGGGTGCCATCGAACATGGCCAGGGGACTCATGCTGAGCTTGTCGTACAGCACGATCAACGACTGCGAGCGTGCCCTGCCCAGCAGCCTGTTGCAGGCATTGGAGCCGACGATCTTGACCGCGCAGTAGCGGGCGTTCGCGCTGACCAGCGCGTTCAACTTCCAGTTCAACCGCTCTTCGCGTGGGCACACTTCCTCCAAGGGACGCCCTGTCAGCGGCAGCAGTTCGTCGTCGCGCGGCTGCAGTACCGCCTTGGTGCCATACGCCGCGCCTTTTGCCATGTCGGCCACCGCGCGGCGGGCAAGCCTGCCGGCCACGCGCGCATCCAGCGCTGCCGGCGCGGCGCAACCCGGCCGCAGCGGAGTGAAATAACCGGCTTCGCCATCACGAACCTGCCACATCGGAATCACCTGAGATCCAAGAAAGTGAGCCCACGCTATCGAGCGCACCGGGCGCGATCCCGGACGGAACGCACGGATACATCGGGAGAAGGCGAACGCCGACAGCCACTTGCGACGCCGCCCGACATTCCGCTCCCTTCAGACGCTCGCGCATCAATGCAGATGCGAATCGTTATTATTTATGTTACGTTATGTAACATTCCCGACACGGGCTCATTCCCGCATGGCGCTGCCGGTGCTCGCCACCGCGTTCTACCGGATCGCCCGTTGCGGGTGGCCGTTGCTCGTGGCCACGGTGCTCACGCTGATGCTGGGGTGGGCCGCGCTTCACGAGGGTGGACGCTCGCCCAGCACGCCTGCCAGCGGGCTGGCACAGGAACTGCGGGCGCCGGTGCCCGATGGAATACCGTTGGAACAGGCGCTGCTGCGCGCCGACACCCAGCCCGACGCTGGCCGTAGCGGCCGGCTTCCCGCGCTGGCGACACAGCACTCCAGCCATCGCGCGTCAGCGCACGCGTGTGCCATCTCGCCCCCGAAGGCGGCACTGCCGTTCCCGCTGCCACTGCTGCGACGGCCGCCCGGCCACGGCCCACCGGCACACAGCTGATCGGCAGGCCCTGGCGTCCGCAGGCGCCGGCCCGGCCTTCGCTCATCCGTTTCCCCCTCGCTGCATCCCACTGTCCGCGCCACCAGCGCCTGTCCCGCAGGCGCTGCGTCGGGTCGGCGGCATTTCCCTTTCCGCTTCCGGAAGCCAACACCCATGAGCCCCATCAAGAGCCGCAAGCACGCCTCTCCCCTGCCCACCCTGCCGCTGGCCACCGCCAGCCTTGCCATGGGGTTGGGCCTGTCCGCCCTCCCCGGCATGGCCCACGCCGAGCCCACCGATACCGCCCGCACCCTGGACAAGATCGACGTGCATGCCGTTGCCGGCTACAAGGCCGACAAGCTGGCTTCGCCGAAGTTCACCCAATCGCTGCAGGACACGCCGCAGACCATCCAGGTCATCACCAGCGACCTGTTCAACCAGCAGGGCGCTACCACGCTGACCGAAGCGCTGCGCAACAGCCCCGGCGTGGGCACCTTCTTCGCAGGCGAGAACGGCAACACCAATACCGGCGACACCATCTACATGCGCGGTTTCGACACCTCCAGCAGCATCTTCGTGGATGGCGTGCGCGATCTCGGCTCGATCTCGCGCGATGTGTTCAACACCGAGCAGGTGGAAGTGGTGAAGGGGCCGGCAGGCACCGACAACGGCCGCAGCGCGCCCACCGGTGCGATCAACATGGTCAGCAAGCAGGCCAACCTGCATGACAGCATCGCCGGCACCGCCTCGCTGGGCAGCGACCAGCAACGCCGCGCCACCGCCGACTGGAACCATGCGCTCGGCGCTGCCAGCGCGCTGCGCCTGAATGCCATGTGGCAGGACAGCGACCAGCCCGGCCGCGACCAGGTCAACAACAAGCGCTGGGGCATCGCACCGTCGTTGGGCTTCGGCCTGGGCACCGACACCCGTTATTTCCTGAACCTGCTGTACGTGGAACAGGACAACATTCCGGATGGCTTCGTACCGACCATCGGCCTGCCCGGCTGGACTCCGCAGCCAGGCCTTGAACACCTGGCCGGCCATCCGGTGGACCCGGAGAACTTCTACGGAACCCATTACGACCATGACGACGTCACCGCGCGCATGGCCACGTTCCGCTTCGAGCACGATTTCTCCGATGCGCTGAAGCTGAGCAACACGCTGCGCTGGGGCCG
>JAFAFF010000331.1 GCA_023423605.1 Pseudomonadota bacterium | reverse complement strand
GAACGGACCTTGTCCTCCGCAAAACGCACGGTCTTGCCGTTGGAGGCGAACAGCAGGATGTCGCGCGCGCCGTCGGTCAGGCCGACGCCGACCAGCGCATCGCCCTCGTCGAGGTTGATGGCGATCTTGCCGCGCGCCAGGCGGAACGCGAACTCGCTGAGCGGAGTCTTCTTGACCGTGCCGTTGCGCGTGGCGAAGAACACGAACTGGCCCTCGGCATACTCGCGCACCGGCAATACCGCCTGCACGCGCTCACCGGGCTCCAGCGGGATCCAGTTGACGATCGGGCGGCCACGCGCGTTCGAGCCGGCTTCCGGCAACTGGTGCACCGGCAGCCAGAACACCTTGCCCGAACTGGTAAAGGTCAGCAGCGTGTCGTGCGTGTTGACCAGCCACAGCTGCTCGATGAAATCCTCTTCCCGGGTGGACGCCGCGCTACGGCCACGACCACCGCGACGCTGTGCGCGGTAGGCGCTGACCGGCTGCCGCTTGGCATAGCCGGCGTGCGACAGGGTCACCACCACGTCTTCCGGGGCGATCAGGTCGAGGATGTCCAGGTCTTCTTCGCTGTGGCGGATCTCGGTACGGCGCGCGTCGCCGAACTCCTCGCGCACGTTGATCAGTTCTTCGCGGATCACCTGCAGCAGGCGGTCGGGATCTTCCAGGATATGGATCAGCCCGGCGATGGTTTCCAGCAGCTGCTTGTATTCGTCGGTCAGCCTGTCCTGTTCCAGCCCGGTCAGGCGGTGCAGGCGCATCTCCAGGATCTGGGTGGCCTGCACTTCGGTCAGCTGATAGCCGCCTTCCACCAGACCGACGCCCTTGGGCAGGCCTTCCGGACGCGATGCCTCGGCACCGGCGGCACCCAGCAGCGCACCCACCAGGCCGGCATCCCACACCCGCGCCAGCATGCGCTCGCGCGCTTCGTTCGGGTTCGGCGAGCTCTTGATGAGCTCGATCATCTCGTCGATATTGGCCAGCGCGACGGTGAGGCCTTCCAGCACGTGGGCACGGGCGCGTGCCTTGCGCAGCTCGAACACGGTGCGGCGGGTAACCACTTCGCGGCGATGGCGCACGAAGGCCTCGAGCATCTGCTTGAGGTTCATCAACTGCGGGCGGCCATCGACCAGCGCCACCATGTTGATGCCGAACACCGACTCCATCTGCGTCTGCTGGTAGAGGTTGTTCAGGACAACTTCCGCCGACTCCCCGCGCTTGATCTCGATGTAGATGCGCATGCCGTCCTTGTCGGACTCATCGCGCAGCTCGCTGATGCCGTCGATCTTCTTTTCCTTGACCAGCTCGGCGATCTTCTCGATCAGACGCGCCTTGTTCACCTGGTAGGGAATTTCAGTGACGATGATCGATTCGCGGCCGTTGTCGGCCACTTCCACGTCGGCCTTGGCGCGGATGCGCACGCGGCCACGGCCGGTGCGGTAGCCGGCGATGATGCCGGCCGTGCCGTTGATGATGCCGGCGGTGGGGAAATCCGGGCCCGGGATGTATTCCATCAGGCCATCGACATCGATCTGCGGGTTGTCGATCAGCGCGATGCAGGCGTTGATGGATTCGGTGAGGTTGTGCGGCGGGATGTTGGTGGCCATGCCCACCGCGATGCCGGCCGAGCCGTTCACCAGCAGGTTCGGGAACCGGGTCGGCATGACCGACGGCTCCAGTTCCTTTTCATCGTAGTTGGGCTGGAAATCGACGGTTTCCTTGTCGATGTCGGCCATCAGCTCATGTGCGAGCCGCGACATGCGCGCTTCGGTGTAACGCATCGCCGCGGCGGAATCGCCATCGACCGAACCGAAGTTGCCCTGGCCATCGACCAGCATGTAGCGCAGCGCGAACGGCTGCGCCAGGCGGACCAGGGTGTCGTACACCGACTGGTCGCCATGCGGGTGGTATTTACCGATGACGTCACCGACGATACGCGCCGACTTGAAATAAGGCTTGTTGCTGTGCGCGTTGAGCTCGCTCATGGCGAACAGCACGCGGCGATGCACGGGCTTGAGGCCATCGCGCGCATCCGGCAATGCGCGCCCCACGATCACGCTCATGGCGTAATCCAGGTAGCTCTTGCGCATCTCGTCTTCCAGGTTGACCTGGATGATTTCCTTGGCGGTTTCTGCCATTCGGGTTCCGTTGTCTGCTAGCGGTCCAGTCCGTCACGGCGGTCCTTTCGGCATGCCAGCGACGGAAACTCGATCAACCGACGGAGTCTACCACACGGGGCCGTTTCCTGCCCGCCCGATGAGGTATTTTACCGGCACAAATCAGGAACTTAGGTTGCCGCGTAACGCCAGGCTCCGCCCGGCAGGTGGCGTGCCACGCAGCCCGTCGTAGAGCCGGGCTCTGCCCGGCTGAAGCACCGCGGTTTCTCCAGCGGGGCAGAGCCCCGCTCTACGCGGCTGAAGCACCGCGGTTTCCCCAGCGGGGCAGAGCCCCGCTCTACGTGGCCGATCAGGCGCCGAAGGCGGCGCGCATGCTGGCCACGGTCGGATTCAGGATCACGCCGCGTTCGGTCACGATCGCGTCGATCAGCTCGCCCGGGGTTACGTCGAACACCGGATTCCAGGCGGCGATGCCATCGGCCACGGTGCGGCTGCCACCGACGCCGAACAGCTCCCCCGGATCACGCTGTTCAATCTCGATCTGGCTGCCATCGGCGGTATCCATGTCCACCGTGGACGATGGCGCCACCACCATGAACCGGACGCCGTGATGCCGGGCGGCGATGGCCAGCTGATAGGTACCGATCTTGTTGGCGGTATCGCCATTGGCGCAGATGCGGTCGGCGCCGACCACCACCCATTGCACGGCACCGGTCTTCATCAGGTGCGATGCCGCCGAATCGGCGATCAGCGTGGCATCGATGCCGTCCTGCTGCAGTTCCCATACCGTCAGCCGCGCACCCTGCAGCCACGGTCGGGTCTCGCCGGCAAACACGCGTGCGATGCGCTGTTGCGCCACGCCGGCACGGATGACCCCCAGTGCGGTACCGAAGCCGGCGGTGGCCAGCGAACCGGTGTTGCAGTGGGTCAACACGCCGCTGCCGGCATCGATCAGGCCGGCGCCCAGTTCACCCATGTGCCGGTTCGCGGCAAGATCTTCGCTGGCGATGGCTTCCGCTTCGGCTTCCAGCACCGTGCGCCAGTCCGCACCCGCTGCTTCGAGCGCCCGCCGCATCCGCGCCAGCGCCCATGCCAGGTTGACGGCGGTGGGACGCGACGCATTCAGTCGCTGCAGCGCAGGCTCCAGCTTCTGCAGCGCCTGCGCGCCATCGCCGGCCACGATATCGCGCGCGGCCAGCACTGCGCCCCACGCCGCGGCGATGCCGATCGCCGGCGCGCCACGCACGGTCAGTGCATGGATGGCCGAAGCCACCTCGTCGCTGGTCGTGCAGGCGATATGCTCCACTACGAACGGCAGCTTGCGCTGGTCGAGCAGTTGCAGGGCGTCGCCGGTCCACAGGATCGGGCGGATGTGGTCGTAACGTGCGTAATCGATGTCGGTGGAGGCGTTCATGCCTGCATTGTAATGCGCGCTCAGTGCACCGAGAACTCGGCGCGGCAGCCATCATCCACCCAGATGCCGCGGCGATCCCAGCCCCAACTGCGGCCCTCCTCGCAGGCGCTGCCGGACAACTGCTTCAGCAGCGATGCACCGCCGTCGATGGTGGTACCGCAGAACTGCCGGCGACGATCCTTGGATTCGCAGGTGACGCGGCGCGGCGCATCGACGAAGCCACCGGTGGCCGAGCCGAGTTCGAAATCCCCTTGGCAGCCGCGCGTGGTCCAGATTTCGTTGCGCCCATATCCCCAGCTGTGGCCTTCGCGGCACGGTAGCCGCGATGTCTGCCGCAACAGGCGTACCGGTGCGCCATCCAGCCGCACCGGGCAGTTCTGCGGCCGGCCGCTGGATTCGCATCGCACCACGCGACGCACCTGCCGCGGAGCCGTGCGCTTGCCAGCCGGCGCGGCGGTCGATCGCGCGCGGAACTCCGCCCTGCAGCCAAGCGTCACCCATACCCCGGTGCGGTCGGTCCCCCATTCGCTGCCGCGCACGCAGGCGTTGCCGGACAACTGGCGCACCAGGTCCACGCCTTCACTGACATCCATGCGGCAGTGCACCCAGGCCAGGTCGCGCGACTGGCAGCGCACCACCTCACCGGTGTACCCGTCCTGCGCCAGCGCCTGCGGCGCGGTCCACAGCAGCAGCGCGCCCAGCGACGCGCCCATGCCCGCCAACAGCTTGTTCAACGACAACCCCGCCCTGCTTCGGATTTTCGATGCCACCATGCGGCATCCGACGTGATAAGAGCATCATCGCCGCAGGCCCGCAAGCGCCCGTTGCGTCGTTCAGGCGTGGGCGAAATCGAATGCCAGCACATCGGCGATGCGCGGCGTGCGGTTCATCGCCATCAGCAGCCGGTCCACGCCGACCGCCACCCCGGCGCATGCCGGCATCGACGGCAGCGCGGCAAGCAACGCCTCGTCGATGGGCGGCAGAACCTGGCCGCGCGCGCGACGGCGTTCATGATCGCGCTGGAAACGCAGGCGCTGCTCGGTCGCATCGCCGAGCTCGTGGTAGCCGTTGGCCAGCTCCACCGGGCCCAGATAGAGTTCGAACCGTTCAGCCAGCGGAGGCGTGCCGTCACGCACGCGGGCCAGTGCGGCCTGCGTCGCCGGCCAGTCATGCACCACCGTCATCACGGTGTCGTCGAAATGCGGTTGGATGCAGTGCGTCATCAGCAGGTCCAGCCAATCGTCGCGACCCAGTCCGCAGTCATCGATCACCACCCCCGCAAGCGGCGCGCGCAGCTGTTCGACAGGAGCGTCGAACGGGTCCACGCCGGCATGCTGGCGATACAGCGAACGGTAGTCGACGATGCGCAGTTCGGCCTGGCGACCGACCAGCGCCAGTGCCTGCCGCACCAGCTCGGCGGTTTCAGCGATCAGGCGATGGTGATCCCAGCCCACGCGATACCACTCCAGCATGGTGAATTCCGGATTGTGGCGTCCGCCCGCCTCGCCGTTGCGGAACACGCGGCCCAGCTCGTAACAATCGCCGACGCCGGCGGCCAGCAGCCGCTTGAGCGGATATTCCGGCGACGTCCGTAGCCAGCGTTGGCGTGCACCGGCATCCACGTGACCGCTGAACGCGGTGTGGAAACTGTCGATGTTCGGCTCGGTGTTGCCGGCAGCCGACAGCATGGGCGTTTCCACCTCCAGCACGTTGCGATCGGCAAAGAAACGCCTCAGCAGCGCGTTGAGCCGGGCCCGCTGGTGCAGCGCCCGCAGCAGGTCGTCGCTCACCGCAGGCCTCCATCGCGCGGATGGTCCAGCGGCAGGGTCAGCAGGTCGCGGGTATCGTCCACATAGCCGCTGGCCAGGTACAACCGACGCGCCAGTTCGTTGTGGCGGTTGACCTCCAGCCGCAGGCGCGACACGCCGCGCCCGCGCGCGCGCTGCTCCACTATCGCCAGCGCCTGCCGGCCACGGCCGCGACCGCGCAGCGATGCCGCCAGGTACAGCTCGTCCAGCAGCACGAAATGACCGCCCTGTTCCAGGCTGAAGCCCATGGCAATCACCGCATAACCGCCTACCTCGCCCGCTTCGTCCAGCCACAGCAGCACTTCGCCGTTGCGCGGATCGGCGAGCACGGCATCCACGCCGCGGCGCACACGCGTTTCATCGAACGCGATCCTGTCCTCGGCGTAGAAATCGCGCATCAACGCGATCAACTGCGCTTCGTCATCACGCGTGGCCAGGCGGAAATCAAGCGGAGCGGTGTGCATGGTCATTCCTCCAGGAGTCAGCGACGCGGTCATTCGTGTTCTGCAAGGAACGCCAGCAGGCGATCTTCGTCCCACACCGGCACGCCCAGCGACACGGCCTTGTCCAGCTTGGACCCTGCTTCGGTACCGGCCACCACGAAACTGGTCTTCTTCGATACGCTGCCGGCGACCTTGGCGCCCAGCGCTTCCAGGCGCTCCCCGGCGGCGTCGCGGGTGAGTGCGGACAATGTGCCCGTCAGCACCGCAGTCTGGCCATCCAGCGGTCCGGCAACCCGGTCGGCCTGCGCCGGCGCCTTGCGCAACAGCTGCTGCATCGCCGCCTCCGCGTCCAGCAGCAGCCTGCCGTGTCCTTCCGTATCCAGCCACGCGGCCAGCCCGCGTGCGGTGTCCTCGGGCAGCCCGGCATTGACGAACTGGCCCTGTTCGCCATCCAGCACCGATTGCGCGCTGGCCAGCGCTGCCACCAGGCGCTCGGCGCGCAGGCGGGTGATGCCGGGAATTTCCGCTTCCACCAGCAACTGCGCCAGATCCAGTCCTTCGCGCAGCTTGGCGCTGGGCGGATGTTCGTCACTGATGCGCACCTGGCCCACCTGCAGCAGATCGTCGATGGCCTGCTGGTTGCCCTGCTGTTCAAAGAAATGGCCCAACGAACGTGCCACTTCACCGCCGATATCCGGCACACGCTTGAACAAGGGCCATGGCAGGTGGCGGATCAGCTCCAGCTCGCCAAACCACTGCGCCAGCGCCTTGGCGGTGCTTTCGCCGACATGTTCGATCCCCAGCGCGAACAGCAGCCGGTCCAGCGTGGTGGCGCGGCTGGCATCGATGGCCGCGATCAGGTTGTCGGCCCAGCGCGTGGCGATCTTCTTCGTGTTCCATTCGAAACGGCCAGGCTGCGCCAATGCCTGCGCACGCCAGCCAGCGTCTTCGCCATCCAGCTTCAGCACGGCGTTGAGCACGGCACCGCTGCCCTCCGCAGGCAGGTGCGGACCGTAGCTGGCGGCCAGTGCCGACGGATCAGCCGCATCCAGCACCAGCTTCAGGCGCAGCAGCGTGTCGCGGTTCAGCCGGTACAGGTCGGCCACGCCGCGCACCATGCCGGCATCGACCAGGGTTTCGATGTACTTGCCCCCCAGCCCGTCGATATCCATGGCACGGCGCGAAGCGAAATGGGCAATGGCCTCCTTGCGCTGTGCCGGGCACGCCAGTTCGCCGGAACAGCGCCAGGCGATGGCGCCCTCCTCGCGCACGATTTCAGAGCCGCATACCGGGCACTGCGCCGGCATGGTCCACGGTTCGGTGCCCTCGGGACGCTGATCGGCGATCACGCTGACCACCTCGGGAATCACGTCGCCGGCGCGGCGTACGATCACGCGATCGCCCACGCGCACATCCAGCCGCGCGATCTGGTCGGCGTTGTGCAGGGTAGCGTTGGAGACAATCACACCAGCCACCGCCACCGGTGCCAGACGCGCCACCGGCGTGGCCGCACCGGTGCGACCGATCTGGATTTCGATGGCTTCCACGGTGGTGCTCTGTTCCTGCGCCGGAAACTTGTGCGCGATGGCCCAGCGCGGTGCGCGGGCGACGAATCCCATTGTCTCCCTGCCCTGGCGGTCGTCCAGCTTGTACACCACGCCATCGATATCGAAGGCCAGGTTGTCGCGCAGTTCGCCGATGCGCTGGTAGTACGCCAGCAGTCCGTCCAGGCCACTCACCACCGTGCACAGATCGCTGACCGGGAAGCCCCATGCCTGCAGCTGCCGCAGGGTCTGCGAATGGGTATCGGGCAGCTCGCCGCCCTCCACCTGGCCGGTGCCGTAGGCAAAGAAGCTCAGCCGGCGCTGGGCGCTGGTCTTCGGATCCAGCTGGCGCAGCGAACCGGCGGCGGCGTTGCGCGGATTGGCCAGCACCTTGCCACCCTGGGCGCGTGCGCGTTCGTTGAAGGCCTCGAAATCCGCGCGGGCCATGTAGACCTCACCGCGCACTTCCAGCACCGTCGGCCAGTCGCGGCCCTGCAGCGCATCGGGGATGTCGGCGATCTGGCGCAGGTTGGCGGTGACGTCTTCCCCCTTGCTGCCGTCGCCACGGGTAGCGCCCTGCACGAAACGGCCGTTTTCGTAACGCAGGCTGATCGCCAGCCCATCCAGCTTGGGTTCGGCGGAGAACACCGGCATGTCCCGACGCAGACGCTCGCTGATGCGGCGCACGAAATCGGCCACTTCGCCATCGCTGAAGGCGTTGCCCAGCGACAACATCGGCAAGGCATGTACCACTTCGGCGAAACGCGAGGACGGCCGTCCGCCGACGGTCGCGGCAGGCGAATCGGCACGCGCCAGCTCCGGATGCGCCTGCTCCAGCGCCTGCAGTTCGCGCATCAGGGCATCGTAATCCGCGTCCGGGATCAGCAGTTCATCGCGCTCGCTGTAGGCCTCGTTGGCAAGCGTGAGCTGGCGGCGGAGTTCAGCGATACGATCGACGGCAGAGGCGTTCATGCGCGGGCAACACTCGGAAGACAGTCGGCGATTCTACCGCCGCGCGGCGAACTCGTAGAGCGGGGCTCTGCCCCGCTGGCCGCACCGCGATGCATCAGCCGGGCAGAGCCCGGCTCTACCAGCGCGGGGTGCGGGTCAGGGGCGGCGCCTGGTGCTGGCGGTCATAGGCGCGCAGGTCGTCGCGGATGTGCGCGATACGCTGGCGGCCGAGTGCGTTGCGGCTGTCGTCCAGCACCACCGCATCCAGCAGTTCGGCCATGCGCTGCACGGTGGGCAGCATCTTTTCCCAGGCATCCAGCGCGGTCAGCGGCGCCGGAAGTGTCAGGAAGAATGCGATCGCCGGCGTTTCCATCTCGCGGATGGTGGCCATCTCGAAACTGCCGGGCTTCATGATGCTGGCCATCGAAAAGATCGGGCCGCGCTCGGGATGGCCTTCCACCAGGCGGTGGAAAACGTTCATGTGCCCGAATACCAGGCCGGTCTTTTCCGCGGCAACCACGATGTCCTCGCCGCGCAGCACTTCACCGGCGCGCGCGGCCACGAACAGCGACACGATCTTGTCGAAATCCTGGCTGGCGCGCTTGCCGAGGTCGCTGTTCGCCCCCGCTTCGCCGTCGACAAGCCCGAGTTCGGCCTGGACCACGCCCGCTTCCGTGCCCGGCTCCTGGCCGCCCGTCGCGACACCGTCAGCCGGCGCTTCGCCCAGCACCGGCTCGCGGCGCTGGCCTTTTTCGCTGCCAGGTTCGGGGCCATCGACACGGCGTCCCTGGGTTTTCTTTTTCGGTCGGCCAAACAGGAAGATCGCGGCGATCAACAGCAGGCCGGCGGTAAGGATGCCGATGCGCAGCAGTGCGGTGTCGGACATTCGAAAGGGTCTCCGGCTAAATACGTTCAGACAAG
>JAFAFF010000264.1 GCA_023423605.1 Pseudomonadota bacterium | reverse complement strand
CTCCCAGCGTCAGCGCGGTGCCGGACGGCGCATCCTGCTTGCGGGTGTGGTGCGTTTCGACGATATCGCAGTCCCAGCCGGCCAGCGCCTGTGCCGCGCGCTCCACCAGCTCATCCAGCACCGCCACGCCCAGGCTGAAATTGGACGCCCACACCAACGCAATCCGCGCCGCCGCCGCATCCAGCGCCGCGCGTTGCGATTCGTGCAGACCGGTGGTGCCCGATACCAGCGCCGTGCCGCGCTCCACGCACAGCGCCAGGATGGCATCGAAGCCTTCCGGCAGGCTGAAGTCGATCGCCACATCGAAATCCGGCGCACCCTGCAGTTCGCTGGCGGCGAAGTGCGGAACACCGTCCACCACCCGCTGCGCAGGGGCCCGTCCGGTATAGGCGGCCACCACGGTGAAGGTATCGGGCTGGTCGGCGGCCAGCCGCAGCAGGGCCTGGCCCATGCGTCCGGAAGCGCCGTGGATGAGCAATCGCAAGGGGTTCTGGTTCATTGCCAAAGGCTAGCGTCTGCCCGTCGGTTTGCACAGGGCCGGGCGTGCCGCAGACACGTCATTCACGCCGGCCACGCACACTGGCAGGCGCTGCGGCCGCACGGACACCTCCAACGATGCGCCTGATCCTGGCTGACGACCACCCCACCATCCTCGCCGGCATCGATGCACTGTTGCGCGGCGTGCCACGGGTCCAGGTGGTGGGCATGGCCAACGATGGCGACCAGTTGATCGATCTGCTCGGCCGGCTGGCCTGCGATGCGGTGGTCACCGACTACGCAATGCCAGGCAGCCAGCGCGGCGATGGACTGACCCTGCTCGGCTTCCTTCGCCGCCGCTATCCGGGCCTGAAACTGATCCTGCATACCATGCAGGAATCGTCCGCCATCCTTGTCCAGGCCCGCCGGCTGGGTATCGTGCAGATGGTCAGCAAGGCCGATTCCAGCGGCCATCTGGCGGCGGCGCTGCAGGCGGCGATGGTCGGCGGCGAGTATTTTTCGCCGGCCATCCGCGAACGGCTGGCCGCCGCGGAACGGCCGACGGCAACGCTCACCCCGCGCGAACAGGAAGTGGTGCGCCTGTTCGTCTCCGGGATGAGCATCAACGCCATCGCCACCCAGCTTCATCGCAGCAAGCAGACCATCAGCACGCAGAAGAGCAGTGCCATGCGCAAGCTCGGCGTGGACCATGAGGCGGGGCTGGTGCGTGCATGGCTGGACGGCATCGACGCGGGCCTGCCGCGCGACTGAGTCCTCACATCGGCTCGTACCGGTACGAAACCGTTTCGTACCGGTACGAAAAAACCTGCCGGTTGCCCGGAACATCGAAGCCGCACGCCTAACCTGCCGGCCTCCCGACCCGAGCAGGATCCGCCGATGCCCGCTTTCGCCCCTCTGTTGGCCACCTCGCTGCGTGCGCTTGCCAGCCACGCGCTGCTGGTTGTCTGCGCGCTGCAGTCCACCGCCCTGCCCGGCCATGCGGCGACGCCCGCGCATGCTGCCGGCGATGCCACCACCATGCCCACCGTCCCGGCCATGACCGTGGTCCGCGAGGCCGTCATCCTGCCCCACCCGGCGGCGGGCACATCGCCGGCCGATGAACCGGTCTTCGAAGCGCCGCTGACCGACTTCCGCCTGAGCAGTCCGTTCGGCCCACGCCGGCATCCGATCCGTGGCCGCGTGCACAGCCATTCCGGCGCGGATCTTGCCGTGCCACGCGGCACGCCGGTGCATGCGGTGGCCGACGGCACGGTGGTGGCCCTGCGCACACTGCGCACCGGTTATGGGCGTCACGTGGTGGTGGACCACGGCAACGGTTACAGCAGCTGGTATGCACACCTGGACCGCATCGATGGCGCGCTCCACGTGGGCGATGCGATCACGCGCGGTGGCGTGGTCGGCACCGCGGGCAGCACCGGCTCGGCGACCGGCGCGCACCTGCATCTGGAAATACGCCGGCACGGTGTACCGATGGAACCCATGGCGCTGCTGCAGCAGGCGCCCACGGCGCCGGCGGCCATCATCGGCATAGCCCCGGCGTGGCGCGCCAACGCCGCCCCGCCCTGATGTCCTGCCCCCAGCCGGGCAGAGCCCGGCTCTACAACACCGTGCAGGAATGCCACCCAGCCGGGCAGAGCCCGGCTCTACGTATCCGGCATTTCGTAGAGCGGGGCTCTGCCCCGCTGCGCGGAACATTCCCAGCCGGGCAGAGCCCGGCGCTACAACACCTTGCAGGAATGCCATCCAGCCGGGCAGAGCCCGGCTCTACTTCCGTGGGGCGGGGCCGCAGCTGTCGCAGCCGCCGCAGGCACCGCCGCCACTGCTGGCCGGAGGCGCCACCCGCCTGCCCAGCGCCTGCAGCCAGGCGGCGCGCTGCGGCTTCAGCAGTGCAAGCGCGAGCGCGCCGCGCGCGCGGCGCAGCGTGCCCGGGAACTGCTTCTTCAGCACCACCCAGGCGCTGGCCAGCACGGCCAGCGCGATGACGATGTACTGCAGAAGCAGCCCGGCATCCATCAGCCGCCCCCCAGCGCCACGGTCACCTGGTAGGTGATCAGCGCGGCGATGTAGGCCGCGGCGAACAGGTAGAAGGTGGCAAAACCCACCTGCCGCCACGAATTGGTCTCGCGCTTGATGGTGGCCAGCGTGGAAATGCACATCGGGGCGTAGATGAACCACACCAGCAGCGACAGCCCGGTGGCCAGCGACCAGCCATCGCTGATCACCGGCGTCAGCGCGGAGATCGCCGCATCGTCATCGGCAGCCGACAGCGCATAGATCGTCGCCAGCGAGGACACCGCCACTTCGCGCGCGCCCATGCCCGGAATCAGCGCGATGCAGATCTGCCAGTTGAAGCCCAGCGGCGCGAAGATCGTCGTCATCGCATGGCCGATCTGGCCGGCGAAGCTGTAATCGATTGCCGGCATGGTGGCGTTTTCCGGCGCGCCCGGGAACGACAGCAACACCCACAGCAGGATGGTCAGCGCCAGGATGATGCCGCCCACGCGCTTGAGGAAGATCATGCCGCGCTCGTACAGGCCCACCGCCAGGTCGCGTGGATGCGGGATGCGGTAGGAGGGCAGCTCCAGCATCAGCGGATGCTCGCTCTTGTCGCGGCGCCACTTCTTCATCACCCAGGACATCAGCAGCGCGCTGGCGATGCCGGCCACGTACAGGC
>JAFAFF010000256.1 GCA_023423605.1 Pseudomonadota bacterium | reverse complement strand
GCGTTACCTCAGCAAGCGCCTGGAAGCGTTGCGCGTGGTGGACGGCGAGCCCAGCGATCCGCAGGCCGTGTTCTTCGGTGCGTGGGTGGAACTGGAAAACGTGGACAGCGGTGAGGCGAGCCGTTATCGCATCGTCGGCCCGGACGAGACCGATGCCGGCGCAGGCTGGATCAGCATCGATTCCCCACTTGCGCGGGCAGTGCTGAAAAAGCGCGTGGACGATGAGTTCGAGGTGGAGCTTCCCGGTGGCCGCCATACCTTCGCGGTGGTCAGCGTGGCCTACAACCTCGCGTAGAGTCGGGTTCTGCCCGGCTGGGGCATTACCGCGCAGCGGGGCAGAGCCCCGCTCTACGAAACGCTGGACACATACCGCGCAGCGGGGCAGAGCCCCGCTCTACACGGCGCGCATCGGCGGGGGGTAAATGCGCCCTTCGCGCAAGGGACGGAAGTACGCAGCATTGGCACGAAACGCGGGCGACCGGTCCGCGTGCCAACCGGGGATACCCGCCAGCGGCAGCGGACGCAGTTGCAGTGGATCGGCAAGCACGCGCCCTTCGGCAATCGCCTTCGCCACCTGCGCGATGCAGGCCGCGTCGTCCCCGCCCTGCACCACCAGGCATTTGCCGACCAGTAGACGTCCCGGCAGCAGCGCCTGTTCCATCAGCGCGTGACCGAACACCGCGACGATGGCGATGCGTTGTTGCTGCCACAGAGCTGGCTCGAACAGCGTCGACCAGTCATGCGCATCCCACGCGGCCACTGGCACGGCATCGCGCACGCAGACAATCACACCGCTTTCGTCGAACTGGGTCAGCGCGGCCTGGGCGCGGTTGCGCTGGCCCCGCCCCATCGCAGCGATATGCAGACACTGGCGCGTGTTGAGAGCTTCCTTCAACGCGGGATACCGTGCCCATACCAGTGCGTTGAACAGGTCGTGCCAGTTGCGCGCACGGGTGGCAATGCGTCCTTCGGCGATGCGGCTTTCATAATGCAGGCCATCGGCCAGCAGCACGGCATCCTGCTCCGCCAGGTGTTTTCCCTGCAGCGCCAGCCGCGCATCCAGCTGTGCAACAGCGGGCCACTCAGGCCCACTCAACAGATCGCGAAATGCGGCCAGACCTGCGAACAGCGGATGTTCGAAGACCCGCGGATCGACCGCCGCACGCGGCGGCGCCAAGAAGCGCCGATGGCTGCTCTTCGCAAGTGCAGCCGTGCCTGGAGTCACAGAACCTTGAGATCGAACGCCGGCCGCCCTGCAGGCTGCAGTGCATCGCCGTACAGATCGTGCTCGTCGCTTTCGGTGATCTCCACATCCACGAACTCGCCGACACGCAGCGGCACGTCATCGGCGTTCTGGATATGCACCAGGCCATCGATCTCCGGCGCATCCGCCTTCGAGCGCGCCACCGCGATATCACCTTCGATGGCGTCTACCAGGCACTGCTGCACCGTACCGATCTTCGCTTCCAGGCGCGCGGCCGAAATGCCGGCCTGCCTTTCCATGAAGCGTGCCAGGCGCTCCTGCTTCACTTCTTCGGGCACCGGGTCCGGCAGCGCGTTGGCGGTCGCCCCCTCCACCGGCGAATAGGCGAAGGCGCCGACACGGTCCAGCTGCGCCTCGTCCAGGAAGGACAGCAGTTCTTCGAACTCGGCTTCGGTCTCACCCGGGAAGCCGACGATGAAGGTCGAACGCACGGTGATGTCCGGCGCGATACGGCGCCAGTTCTGCACGCGCTCCAGGGTCTTCTCCACCGCGCCAGGGCGCTTCATCAGGCGCAGGATGCGCGGACTTGCATGCTGGAATGGGATGTCCAGGTACGGCAGGATGCGGTTCTCGGCCATCAGCGGCACCACTTCGTCCACGTGCGGATAGGGGTACACATAGTGCATGCGGACCCAGGCATCCAGTTCGGACAGACCCTCGCACAACGATTTCATGCGTGTCTGGTAGGCCTTGTCGCGCCACATCCGTTCGGCATACTTCACGTCCACCCCGTAGGCCGAGGTGTCCTGCGATACCACCAGCAACTCGCGCACGCCGCCGCGCACCAGCCGCTCGGCTTCGCGCAGCACCTCGTCCACCGGCCGTGAGGCCAGCTTGCCGCGCATCGAGGGAATGATGCAGAAGCTGCAATGGTGGTTGCAGCCTTCGGAAATCTTCAGATAGGCGTAATGGCGCGGGGTCAGCTTCACCCCGTAGTCCGGCGTGAGGTCCACGAAGGGATCGTGGCGCGGCGGAATGGCTGCGTGCACGGCCTCCATCACGCTCAGGTAATCCTGCGGGCCGGACACCGCCAGCACGTTCGGATAGGCCTCGCGGATCTGCTCCGGGCGCTTGCCCAGGCAACCGGTGACGATGACCTTTCCGTTCGCGTTCATCGCCTCGCCGATGGCGTCCAGCGATTCAGCCACCGCCGAATCGATGAAACCACAGGTATTGACCACCACCACATCGGCGGCGTCGTAGGTTGGAACGATGTCGTAACCCTCTACCCGCAACTGGGTGAGGATGCGTTCGGAATCGACGAGGGCCTTCGGGCAGCCAAGGCTGACGAAGCCGACTTTGGGGTTCAGCTGGGACATAACGCGCTCTGGGGGCCTGGGCCGGCAGGGTCGGCCGGCAGGGTCTGGGGACCTGGAGGAATGCCCAGTATACCGGGCCGATGGCGGATGCACGGACCGGCATATTTTGCAGTTAGCCTCATTGTGCGGTAGGCCGATGCATGCAGATGATGTCCTGCCCGGGCCTGCCACCGGCGGCGGCCCTCCCCGCCGTGGGCAGGCGGCAGGTACCGGATGGAGATACCGCGATGATCCTGGCAATCACCCTGGCCGGACTGTTGATCGCCGGCGGCACTGGCGTGGCACCGCAGCACAACACTTGTTACGTCTGCTCGTACGAGGTATTCGAGGACGGACGACCGCTGATACGACGCATCGAGTATTTCGCGTCCAGCCTGGCGGCAGCACGGGCAGCGTTCGAGGCATTCCTGCGCGACCTGGAGACACAGGGCCAGCATCCACGCAGCCTCGGCTGTCGCTGATGTTGCCCGCCGCCTCCGGCTGGGCAACGCGCCGGTGGCCGGCGGGCTGCCCCTTTCCTCTGTCCGCGGACGGCAGCCCGGGCACTGCTGACATCGCCCTAACCCGCGTGACAGGGATAATGTCCGCCAGTTCCTTTTCCGACGAGGCAGGCAACCATGGCGCAGTGGATCACCCTGGACACCAATTTCGGCCCCGTGCGGGCGTGGCAGCTGCAGCCGGAGGGCAAGCCGCGCGCCGGCCTGGTGGTCATCCAGGAAATCTTTGGCGCCAACGCGCACATGCGCCGTGTCGCCGAACGCTTCGCCGCCGAAGGGTATGCGGTACTGGTGCCGTCCTTTTTCGACCTGCTCGGTGACGGCATCGCCGCCCCGCCGCAGGAACTGGAGTATGACGAGGCCGGCAAGCAGGCCGGGCTGGCCGCAGTGAACGCGCTCGGCATGGAAAAAGCGCTCACCGTGGTGCGGGCTGCCGCTACCCGGCTGGCCTCGCACGGCAAGGTCGGCGCCGTCGGCTACTGCTGGGGCGGCACGATCGCCCTGCTCGCCGCGCTGCGCCTTGGCCTGCCTTCGGTGAGTTATTACGGCGCGCGCAACCTGCAGTTCCTGGATGAAACGCCGAAGGCGCCGGTGATGTTCCATTTCGGCGCGCAGGACAGGAGCATCCCGCCGGAAACTGTCGCCGCGCACCGTGAAAAGCTGCCGAAGATGGAAA
>JAFAFF010000253.1 GCA_023423605.1 Pseudomonadota bacterium | reverse complement strand
CGTGGTGACCGTGCGCGCCGACGTCAACGTCGATGTCGTGCTGCGCTACCTGCGCCTGCGCGGCGAACTGCCGGACCACACCGACCACCTGTTCGTGGTCAGTCGTCGCCATCAGTATCTCGGCCGCGTATCGCTGGCCTCGCTGGTCACCCACGAGGACACCACGCCCATCAACCGCCTCATCGACGACGAGCAACCCGCCATCGATGTCGGTGAGAGCGACGAGGAAGTGGCCCGCCAGTTCTCCGATCACGACTGGGTTTCCGCGCCGGTGGTGGACGACAACAACATCCTGCTTGGCCGCATCACCATCGATGACGTGGTGGACATCATCCGCTCGCAGGCCGAACACCAGGCACTGGGCGCGGCCGGCCTGGACGAGGAAGAAGACCTGTTCTCGCCCATCCGTCGCGCCGTCCGTGGCCGCGTGGTGTGGCTGGGGATCAACCTGTGCACGGCCTTCCTGGCCGCCAGCGTCATCGGCCAGTTCGAAATGACGCTGGAAAAAGTGGTCGCGCTGGCCGTGCTGATGCCCATCGTCGCCGGCGTCGGCGGCAATGCCGCCGTGCAGGTGCTGACGCTGATGGTGCGTGGCCTGGCGCTGGGCCAGGTGGGCGCCAGCAACGCGCGCATCCTGCTGTGGAAGGAATCACGCGTGGCACTGATCAACGGCGTGCTGATCGGCAGCCTGGTCGGCCTCATCGCCTATTTCTGGTTCCACAGTTTCCTGTTGTCGCTGGTCATCACCCTGGCACTGATCATCAACTTCTGCGCCGCTGCGCTGGCCGGCGTACTGCTGCCGTTGCTGCTCAAGCGCATGAATGTCGATCCGGCCGTCGCTGGCACCGTGGTGGTGACTGCGGTGACCGACGTGATGGGCTTCTTCAGCTTCCTGGGCCTGGCCACGCTGATCCTCCTCCACTGACCGGACTCTGCCATGGCCACCACCATCGAAAACTATTTCCAGCCGGGTTGGCGCGACGATGCGCATACCTGCGCAGCCTGCGAATGGCAGGGCAACTCGCGCGACATGGTGATGGAACTGCACGAAGACCTCACCGAATACGATTGCCCGGTGTGCGAGAACCCGCTGCTGATGGTCATGCATCCGGACATCGAACAGGTGCAGGCAGCCGCTGCTGCCGGCAACACGGAAGCCCAGCAACACCTGGACATCATCGCCAGCTTCCCCCGCTGACGTAGAGCCGGGCTCTGCCCGGCTGTTCCGGCCATACCGGGCTCTGCCCGGCCGTCCTGGCCAGCTGGCTCCCATGTCCGCGTTTATCATGAACCCCCGGCCTCACCCGAAGAAACCGCCATGCCCCGTTCCCGATCGCACTGGCCCGTCCTGGCCATCCTGCTGATGATGCTTGCCGGTTGCGCCAGCACCCCCGACGCTGCCACGGGGCACTTTGAAGCGCGAACGATCACCGTAGACGGCCACGCGTCCCGCTATCAGGTGTTCATTCCCGCACCTGCCGTGCGCAGCTCCGCTCCGCTCCCGGTGGTGCTGTTCCTGCACGGTTCCGGTGAGCGTGGCAGCGACGGCACCGCGCAGACTACGGCCGGACTGGGCCCTTACCTGCGCAGGCATGCGGCGGATTTTCCGGCGCTCGTGGTGCTGCCGCAGGTGCCGGACAACGAGGAATGGGCGGGGCGCAACAACCGGGCAGCCATCGCCGCACTGGACGCCACTCTCGCCGAATTCGGTGCCGACCGTTCGCGGCAGTACCTCACCGGCATGTCGATGGGCGGCTACGGCAGCTGGAACATTGCCCTGGCCGATCCGCATCGTTTCGCCGCCATCGTGCCGGTATGCGGAGCGGTGCTTGCACCACGCGCGGCGCGGCAGACGTTGTTCGTGGAAGCGGTGGCGAATGAGGCCGATCCCTATGCCGCCATCGCCCGGCAGCTGAAGCAGGTGCCGATCTGGATGTTCCATGGCGCACTGGATGACGTGGTGCCACCGGCCGACGACCGCAGGCTGCACGCCGCTTTCCAGGCTGCCGGTGCCCGCGATGTACGGTATACCGAATACCCGCAGGGCAACCACAATGCCTGGGACGCCACCTACGCCGATCCCGCCATGTGGACATGGCTGCTCGCGCAGTAGATGCGTGACGACCAACGGTCGTCACCCACCACGACCCATGCGCTCCCCGGTGGGTGACAACCCTGAAGGGTGGAAACTCCCCGGTGATTCCCCGGTGGGTGACGCCGCCGCGGTGGTGACAACTCCGCGGTGGGTGACGACCGTTGGTCGTCACGCGCTTGCAGCCGCCAACTCCCATCCCCTCCTGTGGCCTTCCCTGATGCCGTCGCATGACCAACGGCAGGCATCCTTGCTTCATGAGCAGCCACCGCCTCCGTTATGGTCGACGTTCCATCATCGGCCAGAGTTACATCCTCACCTGGGCCTGCCACGAGCGACATCGCTGCTTCGATGATCCCGCCGCGGCCGCCATCGTCGTGGAGCAGTTGTCGACGCCTCGGACGCAACTGCTGGTGACATCACTGGCATGGGTGGTCATGCCGGACCATGTGCATTGGCTCTTCGAGCTTCGCTCCAGGACACTGGGCCACATCGCCCAACGCGTGAAATCAAGTACCGCCTTGCGGATCAATCG
>JAFAFF010000240.1 GCA_023423605.1 Pseudomonadota bacterium | reverse complement strand
CATGGAAGATGACATGAAGCGATTTGTACTTTCGACAATCGCAGCCTTGGCAGCACCGCTGCCAATGCTCTGTGCAGCCGCCCGACCCGCTTCCGGAACGGAAGGACCCGCGCCGGCACCGCACTGCCTGGATACAAGCAACGTGCAGCTGGTAAGGCAGGCCGAAACGGATTCGATTGCCATACGCACCGCGGATGGGACTGCGTTCCGCCTGGACTTCAAGGCGGATTGCCCCGGCGTCATGTACGGCAAGGATATCGGCCTGGATGCGCCTGGAGGCTGGGCCTGCGGACGGGAGGAGGAACGCCTGATGGTGGATGGGCAGAGATGCGACATCAGTGCGGTCGCCCCCATCGACAACCGCACCTTTGCGGTGATCTCACGCGAGAGCAGCAGGCGATACATGAAGACGCTGCCGACGATGAACGTTACCGTTACCGCCACCTCCATCGAGAAGGAGCGGCGGCGGCGCTTGAGTGGTTCGCCGGAATTCTGTTTTGCCACCCGCGACGTGCGGAGCTGGAACTCGAGCCCCAAGGGTTTCACGGTGGAAACCAATCCGCGCCGGAATGGCGGAAACCGTTTTTACCGGATTGAAACGGGGGGTTGCAGGGACTATTCCGGCTTCCACACGGTGCAGTTCGCTTCGGGCCTCAAGAACGGGTTGGCCTGTGGCAACCCGGGAGACAACATGACCGCGGTCGTGCTGAACCCGGCAACCATGGTCGAGGTGCTGTTGCCAGGGTCGCGCTGCGCCGTCACGGTGGTCTATCCCGTCGACTGACCTGTTCAGCCCCATCGTGCAGTCACAGCCGCCGCGCCTCCAATTTCTCCCTGCCTGAAACAACCCGGTTCTACCTTCGGAACGTCGAAGGCCCCATCAGCAATGGCGGGGCCGCAACGGTCCATGGGGGTGGGCGCTCACCCAGCCAGTACGCGAAGGCCCCGCCATTGCTGATGGGGCCTTCTGTGTTGATTCAATTCCCCGGTGTTATGCAGCTCGGTCGATGCTCAGGCGGCCGGCATCCAGACTTAGCCGATCACCCGCGGAAAGTTGTGTAAAGTTGTGGGCACTTTCGAGTAGGTGTGTATACTTACACACATGGACAGCCGGACCCTACTCAAACAGCTACTCGCTGATGGCTTCACGATCATCTCGATCAGCGGAAGCCATCACAAGCTGCGGAAGGGCGACCGGACAGTGATCGTCCCCCACCCCAGGAAAGACCTGCCAATCGGCACGGTCAACAGCATTCGCCGGCAAGCCGGATGGAGGAAGTGATGCTCTACCCCGTCTACATCCACAAGGACCAGGACAGCGCCTACGGCGCCACCGTGCCCGACCTTCCGGGCCTGTTCACCGCTGCCGACCACCTGGACGAGCTGCCGGGGATGGTCCAGGAGGCCGCCGAACTGCTGTTCGATGGCGAGAAGGATGGCCCGGCCCCCGCCTCACCGATCGAGGCCTGGCAGGCCGATGCCGAGTACCAGGGCGGATTCTGGATGCTGGTCGATATCGACCTGTCCAAGATCAACTCCAAGGCCATCCGCCTCAACGTCAGCTTGCCGGAGAACCTTGTCGGCAAGATCGACTCGGCCGCCGCGGCTCGCCGCATGTCTCGCTCGGCTTTCCTGGCCATGGCCGCTGAGCACGAGCTGCGCGCCGGCACCTGAAACGCACACCTTGCTCGGCTGGGGCACATTGTGTGCCTTTTCGTGTGCCCGTGTGCCTTTCGATAGCGGGCGGAGCGGGGAGCGCCTGAAAAGGGGGGTTGGTGCCGCTTATCCGAATCGAACGGATGACCTACTGTTTACAAGACAGTTGCTCTACCAACTGAGCTAAAGCGGCATGGACGCGCATCGGCGGTGAGCCCGCCGGGCAGGGGGATTCTACCGCAGGCGTGCGCATTCCAGCGAGCGCTGCTGCGCTGCACCGCTGCGGCGGCGTACGCCGTCGGCCGTCTGGCCGGTTCCCAGCGTGCCCTGCAGCCACCATGCCGCGGCGGCGTCGCCGCCCTGCAGACGGGCCTGGAAGCCGGCGGCGCGCAGCGCCTCAAGACGCCGTTCGGCGCCTTCACGATTGCGGTACTGGCCCAACGCGATGGCGTTGGCCTCCGGTCCCTGGGCGATGATGTAGTAGTCGCCCAGGCCGGCCGCGACAATGCGCTGCACCGTGGCCTGCGCCTCCTCACGCGATGCGGCCGGCGGCAGCATCACCCGGTAGCGGGCCGTCGACGAGGGTGACGACTGCTCCTGCAGGCGCGCCCTGCCCAAGGCCTCGCCCAGCCGGGCCTGCGCTGCCTGCGCCGCCGCCTGGTCCGGGAAAGGGCCCAACGCGACGCAACGCGGCGCTTCGGAAATTGCCGCAGCAACGGCTCGCGGCGGCGATGAATCCGATCCAGCGCCTGCATCGGCCGATGGCGATGGCGCGGCCGTTTCCACCGCCGCAGGCGGCGGCGTGGTGGCTTCCTTCGCCACGTCATCCGCGTCTTCCAGTGGCGCGGTACCTCGCGCCGCATCGGTGGCCGGCAGCGGCTCGTCTGCCGCCAGCAGCTGCAGCGACGCCACGCCGGATGGCGGCTTCACCGCCGGCGGCACGGCATCGCTACGCAGCATCCACCACAGGGCGACGCTCAGGTTGAGCAGGACAAGCACGACAAGCAGGGCGCGGGTAAGCATCGTGGAATCCTAGCCCGTCACGGCCGGCAGATGCACCGCCCAGCGTGCCAGTCCATCCAGCACCAGCAGTGGCTGGTGCCCGGTGTCGGATGGCAGCCATGGCAGCAGGGCCGGTGCGCCCCCGCCATGCAGCAACAGGGTTACCGGGGCCTGCAGGCGCTGCTCGGCATGCCGGCGGCTGTGTTCGATGAGCGCGATTGCCGCACCATCACACCCCGAAGCGAGCGCATCGGCGGTATCGCTGGCGAATTCCACATAGGCACCACCGCCGGGTGGCAGCTGCACGGCGCGCGCATGCAACGCTTCGCGCATGGTGGTTGGCGAGGCGGCAATCCGGCCACCGTGATGCAGGCCATCGGCATCCAGCAGGTCGATGGTCAAGGCCGTGCCGACCCCCGCCACCAGCACGTGCCGCTGGTCGCGCGCGGCCGCCAGCAGGGCAAGGAAACGATCCACGCCGAAGCGTTCCGGTGCCGCATAGGCGATGCTCACCCCCGCCAGGCGCGCCTCGGTGCGCGCCACGTGCACGTGCTGGAAGCGCATGCGCAGGATCTCCAGCATGGTGGCGGTAAGGCCGGGGGCCGCCACGCTGGCCACATAGGCGGTGCGCCCCTGCGGCAGCGCGCGCAGCGCTTCACCACGCAGGTCTTCGGCACCGTG
>JAFAFF010000155.1 GCA_023423605.1 Pseudomonadota bacterium | reverse complement strand
CAACGGCGCCAGCGTGATGTACCTGGGCGCCGATGGCCGGCTGGCCGGCGTGCTGTCGGTGGTGGATCCGATCAAGCCCACCACGGCCGAAGCCATCGCCGCATTGCGCGCCGACGGCCTGCGCATCGTGATGGCCACCGGCGATGGGCATCGCACGGCGCAGGCGGTAGCCAGCGAACTCGGCCTGGATGAAGTGCACGGCGAAGCGCGGCCACAGGACAAGGCGGCGCTGGTGGAACGGCTGCAGCAGCAGGGCCGGCATGTCGCGATGGCCGGCGACGGCATCAACGATGCGCCGGCGCTGGCCGGCGCGGATGTCGGCATCGCGATGGGCAACGGCACCGATGTGGCGATGTCCAGTGCCCAGGTGACGCTGGTGAAGGGTGACCTGCGCGGCATCCTGCGCGCACGCCAGCTGTCGCGCGCCACGCTGCGCAACATGCGGCAGAACCTCGGCTTTGCGTTCGCCTACAACGGGCTTGGCATCCCGGTCGCCGCAGGCGTGCTGATGCCATGGGGCATCAGCCTGTCGCCGATGCTGGCGGCCGTGGCAATGAGCCTGAGTTCGGTGTCGGTGATCGGCAATGCGTTGCGCCTGCGTCGGCAACGTCTTCCGGACGGATGAATGACGTGCAGAAAACCGTAACAAACCCTTGCCAACCCCGGTACCCATCGCTATGATTTCGCACCTCAGCGACGTGGGGCCATAGCTCAGCTGGGAGAGCGCCTGCATGGCATGCAGGAGGTCAGCGGTTCGATCCCGCTTGGCTCCACCAAACTTCCGGCATTAGGCCGTCGGAAGGTCGCGAACGAAATTGATGAGATCTGCGTCCCCATCGTCTAGAGGCCTAGGACATCACCCTTTCACGGTGGCGACCGGGGTTCGAATCCCCGTGGGGACGCCACTCATCAGGACAATCGAGGACCCGGCCGAAACCGGGTCTTTTTTGTTCACCGCCTTCGGCAGTCATGTGGCTGGCGCGCTGCATCACCTTCACCTTCGATGGTGGATGATGGACGCGACAGGAAGCAGAAAAAGCTTCCACAAACGTGAATCAGCCAGTATGATGGGCGGCTAGCAACACGGGGCCATAGCTCAGCTGGGAGAGCGCCTGCATGGCATGCAGGAGGTCAGCGGTTCGATCCCGCTTGGCTCCACCACTTTCCGGCAACAGGCCGCCGGGAAGCGCAGTACAACTTGAGTTTTTCGTGCGTCCCCATCGTCTAGAGGCCTAGGACATCACCCTTTCACGGTGGCGACCGGGGTTCGAATCCCCGTGGGGACGCCAATTATCCCAGTGATCTGCCCAGGCAGGTCACCTACCCTTCGATGGGGCCATAGCTCAGCTGGGAGAGCGCCTGCATGGCATGCAGGAGGTCAGCGGTTCGATCCCGCTTGGCTCCACCACTTCCGGGCAACAGGCCGCCGGGAAGCGCAGTACAACTTGAGTTTTTCGTGCGTCCCCATCGTCTAGAGGCCTAGGACATCACCCTTTCACGGTGGCGACCGGGGTTCGAATCCCCGTGGGGACGCCAATTTTCAGACAGAACCCGGCTTCGGCCGGGTTTTTGTTTGCCGTCGTGCCGGGCGTTGCCCGGCAAGGCATCGCCTGCAGCGAACCCCCTAGAACCGCCGCGCCATGCCCACCGACGCCGGTGCGGTCAGCTGGAATCCATACTGCGCGTACAGACGATGTGCCTGGCCATCGGCCAGCAGGCTCACGTAGGCGCTCGGCGGCGCGTTCCGCTCCAGCCAGCCACACAACCGCTGCATGATCTCCTTGCCCAGCCCCTGGCCCTGGCGCTGCGGCATCACCGCGATGTCCACCACCTGCAGGTGGCAGCCGCCATCGCCGATGATGCGGCCCATCGCCACCAGCTCCTGCCCTTCATGGCGGCAGACCGCATGCAGCGTATTCGGCAATCCGCGGGCGGCCGCCTCCGCGCTCTTGGCACTCAGGCCCGCCGCCACGCGCAGCGCGCGATAGGCCTCGATATCCGGTACGGTTTCCAGCCAGCGGCCGGAGGGCGGTGCGTCTGCGATGTTCACGGAAAGCTCCTGTTGTGCGATGGAACACCATCCTGCCGTGAATCGGTCTCAGCGGTCGAGAACCGGCGCCACATGGCATGGACCGCATCGCGAAGCACGCCGGCTGCACGACCGGTGGATCGCGGATCGCGGGCAACAAAAAAGCCAGGCGCTGGGCCTGGCTTCCTGCATGTACTGGTGCCGGTGAAAGGACTCGAACCTTCATGGGGTTTCCCCCGGCTGATTTTGAGTCAGCTGCGTATACCATTCCGCCACACCGGCAGGGTGGTCGCGTAGTGTAATCAAAACCGGCGCCGCTGTGCAGGGGGATTCATGCAGACGCGTGCCTTGCCTGCCACAGCCGCCAGCTGACCCAGCCGCCATGGGCCACCGTAGCCAGCAGCAGCACGATCACGCTCCATTGCAGTGCGCTTGCCAGTTCAATGGTCGCCACGCCCACCTGCACGCGCTCACGCCATATCAGTGCCAGGGTCGCGGCGAACCAGCACAGTGCCGCCGGCACATAGGCACGCAGCACCTGCCTGTTCCAACCGCCCGCAGCCGATGCCACCGTGTCCTGAAGCATCCCGTTCCAACCTGTCATGGCGCTCTCCGTCAGTTTCGATCCGCAGCGATTGTCGCCCTTGCCGCTCTCAGCAGCTGAGACGCCGCACACGCCACGGGCCAACGAAAAATCAACCCCCTCCGTCCCCCTTTTCCGATTGCACGTTGTTACGGCCGGCGGCCTTGGCCAGGTAGCACTGGGCATCGGCGGCGGCCACCGCGTCGGCCACCTGCATGCCCGGGCGCATGGCCGCGATGCCGATGCTCACGCCAACGCCGATGCGTTGCTGCTCCCACGGAATGCCCAGCCCGGCAATCGCGTGCAGCAGGTCGTCGCCGATCCGGCGCGCGCGCTTCAGCGAACAGCCCACCAGGATCACCGCGAACTCGTCGCCGCCCAGCCGCGCCACCACATCCGAATCACGCACGCCCTGGCGCAGCACGTTGGCCACCGCCCACAGCACGGCATCACCGGCCAGGTGTCCCCAGGTATCGTTGACCGGCTTGAACTGGTCCAGGTCGATGAACATCAGCGACGCTGCCTGGCCGGTGCGTTCCAGGTGCGCGATCGCCTGCTGCAGGTGCGCCTCGAAGCCGCGCCGGTTCACCAGGTTGGTCAGCGGGTCCAGTTCCGCCAGCTGCTGCGCCTCGCGCTGGCGTGCACGCAGCTGGGTCACATCGCGGATCACCCATACCGCACCGCTCAGGTGGCCGGCATCATCGTGCAACCAGGCCTGCGACAGGTCCACCGGCACGCGCTGCTCGCCCTGCACCAGCAGCAGGTCCGAGTGCAGGTCCACGGCGTTGCTGTGCGGGTCCAGCAGCACCGCAGCATCCAGCAGCGAATGCGGCGCATATTCGGTGGCCAGCTTCAGTACTTCGCTTACCGCCCTGCCCTGCAGCGGCTGCCCATCGGCACCGCCCAGTGCACGGATCGCCGCCGCGTTGGCGTGTTCGATACGGCCACGCAGGTCCACGCTGAGCACCAGGTCGGTCACCGCATCCAGGGTGATCCGGCTGCGCTGTTCGGCGTCCAGCACGCGCTGTTCGCTGGTGCGCTCGGCGGTCACGTCCTGGATATGCGCCACGAAATACAGCGGCTCGTCGCGTTCATCGCGAACCAGCGATACCGACAGCCGTGCCCAGACGGTGCTGCCATCACGCCGCAGATAACGCTTTTCCAGGTGGTAATGCGCATGCAGGCCCTGCAGCAGCCTCGGCACCCGGTCCAGATCGCCCTCGGCGTCGTCTGGATGGGTCAGGCGCCGGAAATCCACCTGCATCAACTCGCCACGCGTATACCCCAGCAACCGGCACAGGGCGTCGTTGACATCCAGCCAGTGCCCTTCCAGCGATACCAGCGCCATGCCCAGCGCCGCACTGTTGAACGCACCGGCGAACTTGCCTTCGGCCAGGCGCGCCTCGGCGCGCGCCTGCTGCAGATCGCTCACGTCGGTATGCGCGCCGGCCATCCACACCGGCTGGCCCTGTGCATCCCGTTCGTAGACCCGCCCACGGTCCTGCACCCACACCCAGTGGCCCTGGCGGTGGCGCATGCGCAGCAGGCATTCGTAGGCCTCGCTGTGCCCGTGCAGATGCGCCTGCAGCAGGCGGTCCGAGCGCGGCAGGTCGTCCGGATGCACCAGCCGTTCGAAGGTATCGGCGGACACCGGCTGCAGTTCGTCCAGCGTATAGCCGACGATGGCGGCCCAGCGTTCATTCACCCGCATCTGTCCGGTGCGGACATTCCACTCCCAGCTGCCGGCGGCACAGCCGTCGATCACCATCTGCAGGCGGCGTACCTGGTCCCGCGCATGCTCCAGCTGCGCTTCCAGCCCGCCCAGCGACCCCGATGAACCCGTCATCGCCGGCTCCCGCGCGCAGCACGCCATGCCACGCAGCGGTGGCAGGCATGTTCGATTGCAGCGTCGGCCATTACGGCCCTCCCGGATGACAGGCCCCCGGCCCGATACCCCATTCAACCCAAGTCAGGCTGAATACGGGATCAAACCGGGCACCTGGCCTCACGAAACGTGACGGAATGCGTCGCTGGCTGCTTCTTTCCGACCGGCGGCGTGTCCGTCAGCTGCGCCTGGCGCGGGCGAAAGCGTCGGCCAGGGCATTGTTGGCCGGCGGCGCGGAGGTGGACGGCCGACCGCCGCCGTTGCCACGCCCCTGGCCCCGCGCACCGCCCTCCCTGCGCCCGGCCCCCTGGCCGGCAGCGCCGCCATTGCGCTCATCGCGCGCGCCCGGGCGGCTGGTCGCCTGTCCCGGTACGTCGTCCAGGCGCCGCGTCAGTGCGATGCGCTTGCGCGCCACGTCCACCTCCAGCACCTTCACCTTGACGATGTCGCCGGCCTTGACCACATCGCGCGGATCCTTGACGAAGGTGTCCGACAGCGCCGAGATGTGCACCAGGCCATCCTGGTGCACACCGATGTCCACGAAGGCGCCGAACGCGGCCACGTTGCTCACCACACCTTCCAGCACCATGCCTTCGCGCAGGTCCTTGATGTCTTCCACGCCCTCGGCGAAGCGCGCGGCCTTGAACTCGGGGCGCGGATCGCGGCCCGGCTTTTCCAGTTCCTTCAGGATGTCGCGCACGGTCGGCACGCCGAAGGTCTCATCGGTGAACTGTTCCGGCTTCAGGCCACGCAGGAAGCCGCCGTCGCCGATCAGCGCCTTGATCGGGCGCGCGGTCGCCGCGACGATGCGCTCCACCACCGGATACGCTTCCGGATGCACCGCCGATGCGTCCAGCGGCTGGTCGCCATCGGCGATGCGCAGGAAGCCGGCGCATTGTTCGAAGGTCTTCTCGCCCAGCCGCGGCACCTTCAGCAGGTCCTTGCGGCGCTTGAACGGACCATTGTCGTCGCGGTGGCGCACAATGTTCTCGGCCACCGTGGATGACAGTCCCGACACGCGCGACAGCAGCGCCGCCGAGGCGGTATTGACGTGCACGCCGACCGCGTTGACGCAGTCCTCCACGCGCGCGTCCAGCGCCCGGGCCAGGCGGTACTGGTCCACGTCGTGCTGGTACTGGCCCACGCCGATGGCCTTCGGCTCGATCTTCACCAGTTCGGCCAGCGGATCCTGCAGGCGGCGGGCGATGGATACCGCTCCGCGCAGCGACACATCCAGCCCCGGGAATTCCTTCGCCGCGAACTCCGATGCCGAATACACCGAAGCCCCCGCTTCGCTGACCACCACCTTCTGCAGCTTCGGGTCCGCGCAGGCGGCGATCACTTCGCCGGCCAGCTTGTCGGTCTCACGGCTGGCGGTGCCGTTGCCGATCGCGATCAGCTCGACGTTGTGCTGCATGCACAACGCCCTGAGGGTCTGCAGCGACTGCGACCACTGCCGCCGCGGCTCATGCGGATAGATGGTTTCGGTGGCCACCAGCTTGCCGGTGGCATCGACCACCGCGATCTTGCAGCCGGTGCGGATGCCCGGGTCCAGCCCGAGCACGGTCTTCGGTCCGGCCGGCGCCGCCAGCAGCAGGTCCTTGAGGTTGTCGCCGAACACGTCGATCGCTTCGGCCTCGGCCTTTTCGCGCGCCTGGTTGAACAGGTCCAGCAGCAGATGCATGTGCAGCTTGGCGCGCCAGGTCAGGCGGCAGGCGTCCAGCAGCCAGCGGTCGGCGGCACGCCCGTGGTCGGCGATGCCGGCCTTGTGCGCCACCCGGCCCTCGGCGTACTGGTGACCCGCTTCGGCATCGCTGCCCGGATCCAGCTCCAGGAACAGGATCTCCTCGCGGCGCGCACGGAACAGCGCCAGCAGCCGGTGCGAAGGAATCTTCGCCAGCGCCTCGGCGTGCTCGAAATAGTCGCGGTACTTCGCGCCTTCGGCCTCCTTGCCTTCGGCCACGCGCGCGCGGATCACGCCATTGCCGGCCAGCCAGTCGCGCAGTTCGCCCACCAGCGCGGCATCCTCGCCCCAGCGCTCCATCAGGA
>JAFAFF010000143.1 GCA_023423605.1 Pseudomonadota bacterium | reverse complement strand
GCCCGGGCCCACCTGCACCTGCGCCGGGCCCAGTGCCAGTCCGGCCGAAGGCGCGGGCGCCAGCAGCCCGCGCACCGCCACCGGCGAAGGCGGCGCCGGCACCGCCGGCAGGGCGCGGTCGGCCGGCAGCGGCCGCCATCCCATGTCCATCAACACCAGCGCGCCGTCGTCGCTGCGGAAGGGACGGTACAGCTTGACGCCGGCACGGCCGTGGCGGATCTGGTTGTCCAGCAGCACCAGGCCGGGCAGGAAGTGTCCGTGATCGGCCACGGCATGGATCGTGCCGGGCGCCTCCAGCGCGTGACGCAGCGGCATCGCCGGCTGCGTGACCGCCGCCTGCTGGGCGGCAAGCAGCGCCTGCTTCTGGTCCATACGCTGCAGCTGCCAGCGGCCCAGCAGGCAGAACACGACGATCGCCAGCACCGCGGTCGACCATCCCACCAGGCGCGTGTGCCTGCGCGTCATGACAAACGGCCGCAAACGCGGTCAGATAGACCCATCCGCCCCGCCATCGAGCCGCGCATGAACGATTCGTTGAAGACCCTGCTGGTGATCGCGTTCCTCATCGTCATCGTCTGGAACCTGGGCGCCGGCCTGTATTACCTGCTGGTGGACCGTGGCCAGACCAAACGCACCGTCAATGCGCTCACCCGGCGTATCGCGCTGTCGGTGGCGCTTATCCTGCTGGTGGTCATCGGCATCTGGAGCGGCTGGATCCAGCCGCATGGCGTAGGCCGTTGAGCGCATACGGCGCCGGTCAGAGCACGTAGACGAACAGGAACAGCATCAGCCATACCACGTCGACGAAGTGCCAGTACCACGCGGCGGCTTCGAAGCCGAAGTGGTTGTCGCGGGTGAAATGCCCCTTGGCCGAACGCAGCCACATCACGATCAGCATGATGGTTCCCAGCAGCACGTGGGCGCCATGGAAGCCGGTGAGCATGAAGAACGTGGAACCGTAGATGCCCGAGCCCAGGGTGAGGTTGAGTTCGGTATAGGCGTGGATGTATTCCTCGGCCTGCAGGGTCAGGAACACCAGGCCGAGCACCACGGTCAGGCCGAGCCAGGTGAGCAGCTGGCGGCGATGGCCCGCCTTCAGCGCATGGTGGGCGATGGTCAGGGTAACGCCGGATGTCAGCAGGATCAGCGTGTTGATCAGCGGCAGGCCCCACGCCGGGATGGTCTGGAACTGTCCACCGATGGCGCCCGGGCCGTTGGTCGGCCAGCCCGCCGAATAGCCCAGCCACAACAGCTCGTTGGTCATCACGCCGTCGCCTTCGCCGCCCAGCCACGCCAGCCCCAGCGTCCGCGTGTAGAACAGCGCGCCGAAGTAGGCGCCGAAGAACATCACTTCGGAAAAGATGAACCACACCATCCCCATCCGGAACGAGCCGTCGACCTGGCGGTTGTAATGGCCCGCCTGGGATTCACGCACCACGTCGCTGAACCACCAGAACAGGGTCAGCACCAGCATCGCCAGGCCGGTGAAGAAGGTCCACTTGCCCCAGCTGGCATCGTTGAGCCAGCTGGCCACGCCGACCATGGTCACCATCATCGCGATGGAGCCCACGAAGGGCCATCTGCTCTGGGCCGGGACAAAGTAAACGTTGGCGTCGGTAGGAGGCTGGGCCATGGTCATGGGTCCGTGTCAGGGCGCGGCATGCGCGTTGGCGGTCGCCGCGGCCGGTACCAGCCGGGCGGACAGCGCGTCGTTCTTGTAGAACGTATAGGACAGCGTGATGGTGCGTATTTCCGGCGGCAGGTCGGGATCGACGATGAAACGCACCGGCATGTCGCGTTTTTCGCCGGCCTGCAGGGTCTGTGCGGTGAAACAGAAGCATTCGGTCTTGCTGAAGTAACCAGAGGCCCGCGCCGGCGCCACCGATGGCACCGCGCTGCCAACCACCGCCACTCCTCCGTCGTTGCGGGCGAAATACAAGGCTTCGTTCAGTTCGCCGGGCACCACGTCCATGGTCAGCTGCTCCGGATGGAACGACCATGGCAGCTTCGAATTGACGCCGCCGTCGAACTCCACGCGCACGGTACGCTTGCCCGCCGCGGCGCCCACGCTGGCCTGCGCACCCGGACCGCGCTCCAGGCGCACGCCGAAGACCTTCTCGCAGGCGATGCGGTACAGCGGCACCAGCGAGAAGGTGAGCAGGAACACGGCAACGGCCACACCGATCAGGCGCGGCAATCCGGCATGCCGGGAAGGGGCGCTGGCATGCGGCGCGTTCATCGGCCGATCACTCCGCTCAGGATGAAACCCACATAGACCAGCACGGCGATGGCGCCGACCAGCGCGGCCGTGCGCCGTGCGTTGCGCCGCTGTTCGTGGAGCCGGGTTCCATCCGGCCGGATCTGCTCTTCAGCCGGGCAGAGCCCGGCTCTACCTTGATCGCGGAGCCCGGCTCTACCTTGATTGCCGTCATGCATGTCGCACCTCAATGACCGGTATCGTCATGGGCAAGGTCACCCGGCTGGATGACCGGGGGCGTAGTGAAGGTATGCGCCGGTGCCGGTGACGGCACCGTCCATTCCAGGCCGCGCGCACCTTCCCAGGAGCGGTCGGCGGCCCGTTCACCGTTGCGCAGCGACGACAGCAGGATCGCGGCCATCATGAACGGCGTGGCGAACATGCCGAACGCACCGATCGAGCTGATCAGGTTCCAGTCGGCGAAGGCCACGCTGTAATCCGGAATGCGGCGCGGCATGCCGGCCAGGCCGAGGAAATGCTGCGGGAAGAACAGCAGGTTCACGAACACGATCGACCACCAGAAGTGCACCTTGGCCCACTTCTCGCTGTACATGCGCCCGGTCCACTTCGGCCACCAGTAATACGCCGCCGCGATCAGTGCGAACACCGCACCGGTAACCAGTACGTAATGGAAATGCGCCACCACGAAGTAGGTGTCGTGGTACTGGAAATCAGCCGCCACGATGGCCAGCATCAGCCCGGAGAAGCCGCCGATGGTGAACAGGATGACGAACGCCACCGACCACAGCATGGGGGCTTCGAAGGTCAGCGAACCGCGCCACATGGTGCTGATCCAGTTGAACACCTTCACCCCGGTGGGGATGGAGATCAGCATGGTGGCGAACATGAAGTAGATCTCGCCGCCCAGCGGCATGCCCACGGTGAACATGTGGTGGGCCCAGACGATGAAGGACAGGAAGGCGATCGCGGCGGTGGCGTACACCATGGCCTGGTAGCCGAACAGCGGCTTGCGGCTGAAGGTGGGGATGATCTCGCTGACCACGCCGAACGCGGGCAGGATCATGATGTACACCTCCGGGTGGCCGAAGAACCAGAAGATGTGCTGGTACATCACCGGGTCGCCGCCGCCGGCGGCGTTGAAGAAGCTGGTGCCGAAGAACTTGTCGGTGAGCAGCATGGTCACCGCGCCGGCCAGCACCGGCATCACCGCGATCAGCAGGAACGCGGTGATCAGCCAGGCCCAGCAGAAGATCGGCATCTTCAGCAGGTCAATGCCCGGGGCGCGCATGTTGAGCACGGTGGCGATGATGTTGATCGCGCCCATGATGGAGCTGATGCCGGCCACGTGGATGGCAAACACGCTGAAGGCCACGTTGTAGCCACCCTGCAGCGACAGTGGCGGATACAGTGTCCAGCCACCGGCCGGCGCGCCGCCGGGCAGGAACAGCGTGCCCAGCAGCAGGGTGAAGGCGACCGGCAGCAACCAGAACGACCAGTTGTTCATGCGCGGCAGCGCCATGTCCG
>JAFAFF010000059.1 GCA_023423605.1 Pseudomonadota bacterium | reverse complement strand
CGGCATCGGCGAATTCCACCTGCACCCGCGCATGCGCACCGCTGCCTTCGTAGTCGGTGACCATGCCTTCGCCGAACTTGGGATGGGTGACCAGCGCGCCCAGCTTGAGCGGCGGTGCTTCCAGCGCCGCGTGCCCGGCCATGCGGTTGGCACCCAGTGAAGCAGGCCGGGACACCTGTACCTTCGGCCGTACCTCATTGAGCAGTTCGCGGGGAATCTCACGCAGGAAACGCGATGGCACACCGTAGTTGTCCTGGCCATGGATCCGCCGTGATTCGGCATAGCACAGCACCAGCTTCTGGCGCGCACGGGTGATGCCGACATAGGCCAGCCGCCGCTCTTCTTCCAGCCGCCCGCTTTCTTCCAGCGAACGACTGCTCGGGAACAGCCCGTCCTCCAGGCCCGCCAGGAACACCAGCGGAAATTCCAGGCCCTTGGCCGAATGCAGGGTCATCAGCTGCACGCCTTCCTCGTCCGCCTGGGCCTGGCCCTCGCCCGCTTCCAGGGCGGCATAGGCCAGGAATGCGACCAGCTCATCCATGTCCTGGACTTCCTCGACATCATCAGGACGGCGCACGAAACGCGAGGCGACGGAGATCAGTTCATCCAGGTTGTCGGTGCGCGATTCCGAATCCAGCGCATTGCGGCTTTCCTTGCTCCAATGCTCGCGCAGCAGCGAACGCGCCAGTACATGGTCGATGCGTTCGGCCAGGGTCATCTCGCGGGTCTGCGCCTGCAGTTCGTTGACCAGCACCAGGAAGCCGGCCAGGGCGTTGCGCGCGCGCGCAGCCAGCACATTGCCCTGGGTGACCAGCATGGTCGCTTCCCACAGTGATATGCCCTGCGCGCGTGCTTCCCGGCGCACCTCGTCCAGCGTGCGGTCGCCGATGCCACGGGTGGGCGTATTCACCGCCCGCTCGAAGGCGGCATCATCGTTACGGTTGGACAGCAGCCTCAGGTAGGCCAGTGCATCCTTGATTTCCGCACGCTCGAAGAAGCGCATGCCGCCATACACGCGATACGGCACCTGCTCGCTCAGCAGCACTTCTTCCAGCGCACGCGACTGCGCGTTGCTGCGGTAAAGCACGGCCACTTCGGCGTAACTGCCACCGTCGCGCACCCACTGCCGGGCCCGTTCGACGATGTAACGCGCCTCGTCCATCTCGTTGTACGCCGCGTACAGGTCGATCGGCTCACCGTCGCCACTGTCGGTCCACAGTTCCTTGCCGATGCGGTCCGGATTGTGCGAAATCACCGCATTGGCCGCCCCGAGGATGTTGGCGGTGGAACGGTAGTTCTGCTCCAGGCGGATGGTCTGCGCACCCGGGAAGTCGCGAAGGAAGCCCTGTACGTTCTCCACCTTCGCGCCACGCCAGCCATAGATGGCCTGGTCGTCGTCGCCGACCACGAACACGTGGCCCGACTCGCCGGCCAGCACGCGCACGAACGCGTACTGGATGGCATTGGTGTCCTGGAACTCATCGACCAGGATTTCGCGGAAACGCGCGCGGTAATGCGCCAGCAGCGCCGGGTTGTCGCGCAGCAGCTCATGCGCGCGCAGCAGCAGCTCGGCGAAATCCACCAGGCCGGCGCGGTCGCAGCGCGCCTGGTATTCGATGTAGGCCTGGCGCATCGTCTCCAGCCAGGCGTCGTGTGGTTCGGGCTGGATGTGCTGCGGGCGGCGGCCTTCGTCCTTCTGTTCGTTGATCCACCATGCGATCTGCTTGGGCGGATACTTGCCATCGTCCAGCTCCAGCGCCTGCACGACACGCTTGACCATGCGCAGCTGGTCGTCCGAATCCATCACCTGGAAGCCTTCGGGCAGCTTCGCGTCCTGCCAGTGCAGGCGCAGCAGGCGGTTGGCCAGGCCATGGAAGGTGCCGATCCATGCTCCCCGGCTGCCCTGCGGCAGCTGCGCGTCGATGCGATGACGCATCTCGCCGGCCGCCTTGTTGGTGAAGGTCACCGCGAAAATGCCATGGGTCGGCACCCCGAACACCTCGTGCAACCAGGCAATGCGGTGGGTAAGGACGCGGGTCTTGCCGGAACCGGCACCGGCCAGCACCAGGTGGTGGCCGGGAGGGGCGGAAACAGCGTCGCGCTGGGCCGGGTTCAGGCCGTCGAGCAGGTGGGAAACATCCATCCGGCCATTTTACGGTATCGCCGCTTCCAGCTCGCGCACCGCATGGCGCGCCGCATGCTCGGCCTGCTGGCGCAGTTCAGGCACGGCCAGGCTCTCCCACAACGTGCCGATGCGCAGGCTGCCCAGCACCGCGATGTCCGGGTGGGCCACGCCGTCGGCACCGCACAGGCGGTCGCCATCAGCCTGGCTGTCCAGGCCCAGCCCATGCGGGCCCGGCACCGCCATGCCTTCGGCGAGCAGCTGCCGCAGCAACGGATTGCGCAGGCCATCGGACCGCGTTTCCACCCCGGTGGCATTGATCAGCGCGGCCAGCGTCCAGTATACGGATTGACCGTTGCACGATGCGATGAGGAGCAGTTCATCGCCCCGCTCCAGCACACCCTGCAGGCGGACACGGTGCAGTTGCAGCCGGCCCTCGTCGATGGCCACCTGCAGCTGCGCATGCAGGGTGCCGTCGATGCGGTGCCGGTGCACGTCCCAGTAGCGCACCACGTGACGCAGGAAGCGGCGCTGGTCGGCCTCGTCCAGGCTCTGCCACAACGCCTGGCCCAATGGCCGGATCCGTTCCATCACGCTCTGCCAGGGCACGCCCTGCACGGCGGCATCGCGCGCATGCTGGCGCAGGGCTCCTACCCGTCGGCGCAAGGACATCGCCAGCAGCGGCTGCGGATCGAACGTCGCCGGTGCGCCATGCGCATGCGGCAGGGGCATCAGGCCATGGCGCGAAAATACATGGATGCAGTCCTGTTGCCCGGCCGCGAACAGGGTGACTACGCTGTCCACCATGCTCAGGCCGGCGCCGATGATGCCGACCGCCTGCTGGCCCGCGAGCAGGCGCACGCCTTCATGGTCCCAGGCTTCGGCCACACGCTCGGGCGCCAGCGCATCAGCACCGGGCAGGGGCATTGGCCGCACGCTGTTGCCACAGGCCAGCACGACCTGCCGCGCGCGGACCTGCCCGCCCTCCTGCAGGCCGATGCAGGCCATGCCGTGGTCGTCGCGACGCAGGGACAGCACCGTATCCTGCACCACCTGCAGCTGCGCCGCGCTTGCCTGATCAGCCTCGGCCAGGCGCTGCCGCAGGTAGCCGGCATAATGGAACCGGGGTACGAAATGCTGCGCCAGGTCCGCCTCCGGCAGCTCCGGACAGGTGCCGGCCTGGCGCAGGTAATCCACGAAGTCGGCCGGCTGGTCCGGCAATGCACTCATCCTTCCGGCCGGCACGTTGAGCAGGTGCTGGGGTGCCGGCGTGGCGTAGGCGATGCCCTCTGCCAGCGTGGACGCCGCCTCGAACAGGCACACCCTGAGCGGCGCGCGCGCGCGCCGCAGCGCCTGCAGGGCCACCATGACACCGGCGGCACCGCCGCCGATGATCGCCAGGTCAACAAGGTCGTGCTTCGCGGTATCGGTCATGCGCCGATTGTAGGCGAAGGCGCCGCGGGCCATGTTTACATCAACGCATCGGCCAGCCGCGCGATGCCTTCGCGGCTGCGGCGCCAGGTCGCACGCCGTCGCCACTGCGCCAGTTCCAGCGGACGTGAATGGCGAAGGTAGCCGTCTTCGATGTCGCGCAGCTGCCGCACCAGCGAAGCGTCGTAGCAGAGAAGGCCGATCTCGGCATTCAGCGCGAACGAGCGGATATCAAGGTTGATGGAACCCAGCAGGGCGATGTCCTCGTCCACGCTCAGGTGCTTGGCATGCAGGAAATGCGGTTCATACAGGGCGATGCGTACACCGCTGCGCAGCAGTTCATCGTAATAGGCCTCCTGCGCCCATGCGGTAAGCCGCTGGTTGTTGCTCGCCGAAAGGATCAGCTGCACATCCACGCCGGACAGCGCGGCGATGCGCAATGCACTGAGCGTGGCCTCGTCCGGCACGAAATACGGCGTGACCAGCACGATGCGGCGACGCGCCAGGTGGATCAGCGCGTTGACGGCATCGCGCGCGTTGCTGAATGGATAGGCCGGACCACTGGGCAGCAGCTGGGTGGGAATGTCATCGCCACATACCGGCACGTCGGCCAGCACATCCAGCCGCTGTCCGGTTTCCATGTACCAGTCGCTGGCGAACACCGCTTCCAGGTGCGCCACCGCCGGGCCACGCACGCGCGCAACCAGTTCGCGGTTCGGATGCCCGGCCACGAAGGCGGCATCGGCCAGATTCTGCGAACCGACGTAGCCGACCTTGTTGTCGATCACCGCGATCTTGCGATGGTTGCGCAGGTCCATGCGGCCACTGCGGCGCCAGCGCAGCCCACCCGGCAGCATCGCGCGCACATCCACGTCGCGGGCCAACAGCCGCTTGCGGTAGGCACGCAGGCCGCGCTTGGCGCCTACCGCATCCAGCAGCAGCCGGCATTGCACGCCGCGTGCGGCGGCGCGCTGCAGCGCTTCGGCGATGGCCTCGCCGACCGCATCGTCGAACATCAGGTAATACAGCAGATGGACGCGCTCCTCGGCCTGGTCGATGTCGGCGACCAGGCTTGCCAGCGAGTCGTCATAGTCGGCCAGCAGGTCCACGGCGTTGCCACGCACGGGCATGAAGTCGCCCTGGCGCTCCACCAGCGGCACCACTTCAGCGATGGCGGTATCCATCCGCGGCTGCCAGCGCAGCGCGCTCTGCAGCGATTGTTCTTCGCGGATCACCTGCGATGCCTCGGCCTGGCGGCGGATGCGATCACGCGACAGCCAAGGGTGGCCGAACAGCAGGTAGGCCGGCAGCCCAAGCAGCGGCACGAAGCCGACCAGCAGCAACCAGCTGCGCGCGGCGCCCGGCGTGGTGCGGGTGGGAATCCAGCACAGCGCGGCCAGCCGGATCAGCCAGTCCAGCAGCAACAACCACGAACCCAGCAGCCACTCGAAGAGCATCGCGTCACCGGTCGGGAGGGATGGGCCATTCTGCCATGGGGCCTCTTCATCGCCGTGGCCACGAACGACTGCTGGAAGGAGCGTGGCCAGCGCAGACCTTCCAGGCGGCGCTTCCGGAAAACGGAAAACCCGCCTTGCGGCGGGTTTCCAGAGGGGCAATCCAGGCAATCCTCGCGGATTACTTGATCTTGCCTTCCTTGTACGGCACGTGCTTGCGCACGACCGGATCGTACTTCAGGAATTCCATCTTCCCGGGGGTGTTCTTCTTGTTCTTGTCCGTCGTGTAGAAGTGGCCGGTGCCGGCCGTGGAAATCAGACGGATCTTGTCGCGCTTGCCTGCCATGATCGTTTACTCCTCAGACCTTTTCGCCGCGCGCACGCAGCTCAGCCAGAACGGAATCGATACCGTTCTTGTCGATGGTGCGCAGTGCATGCGCGGAAACACGAAGCTTCACCCAGCGGTTTTCGCTGGCAACC
>JAFAFF010000342.1 GCA_023423605.1 Pseudomonadota bacterium | reverse complement strand
GCTGTATGTGGAAAACGATCCGGAGACGCTGCTCACCGTGCGCGTGAAGAAGCATGTGCTGGGCACGCCGGCCAGTGCCGATACGGTTGTCTACGAAGAAGACGACGACAGTTTCTACATGGGCATCGGCCGCACCCGCGACGATCGCTTCATCACCATCGGCCTGCACAGCACGGTGACTTCCGAGGAGCGTTATGCCCCGGCCAGCGATCCGGCACGCTTCACCGTACTGGCACCGCGCCAACGCGACGTGGAGTATGACGCCGATCATTTCGACGGACGCTGGGTGATCCGCACCAATGAAGGGGCGAAGAATTTCAAGCTGGTCACCGCGCCGACCGACGCGACGTCGCGCGGGCAATGGCAGGACTGGATCGCACATGACCCGGCGGTCTACATCGAAGGCTTCGAGCTGTTCGACGGCTTCAGCGCCATCGCCGAGCGTTCCGAAGGCCTGGAGCGCATCCGCCTGTTGTTCAAGGACGGCCGCACCGACTACGTCAAGGCAGATGAATCCGCGTATTCGATGGGCCTGGGTGACAACACCGAAGCCGATACACCGTGGTTGCGATATGCCTATACCTCGATGACCACGCCGACCACGGTGTATGAACTCAACACGCAGACCGGCGAGCGCCGCCAGTTGAAGCAGCAGCCGGTGATCGGATACGACGCGTCGAAGTATGAAACCGAGCGCGTGTGGGTCACTGCCCGCGATGGCGTGAAGGTGCCGGTGTCGCTGGTCTACCGCAAGGGCTACCAGAAGGATGGCACCGGCGCGCTGTTCCAGTACGCCTACGGCAGCTACGGCATGTCGATGGACCCGTACTTCAACCAGACCGCGGTGAGCCTGCTGGACCGCGGCGTGGTGTATGCCATCGCGCATATCCGTGGAGGCCAGGAAATGGGCCGCGACTGGTATGAGAACGGCAAGCTGCTGCACAAGCAGAACACCTTCAACGACTTCTTCGATGTCACCCGTGGGCTGGTAGCGCAGGGCTGGGCGGCGAAGGATCGGGTGGCGGCTTCCGGTGGCAGTGCCGGTGGCCTGCTGATGGGCGCGGTGGCCAACCAGGCGCCGCAGGATTACCGGGTGATGGTGGCCCAGGTGCCGTTCGTGGACGTGGTGACGACGATGCTGGATGCCAGCATTCCGCTGACCACCAACGAATACGATGAGTGGGGCAATCCGGAACAGCAGCCGTTCTACGAATACATGCTGAAGTATTCGCCGTACGACAACGTGTCCAGGCAGGCTTACCCGGCGATGTTCGTCGGCACCGGCCTGTGGGATTCGCAGGTGCAGTACTGGGAGCCGGCCAAGTGGGTGGCGCGGCTGCGCGATGACAATACCGGCAGACATCCGATCGTGTTCCGTACGAACATGGAGGCCGGTCACGGCGGCAAGTCCGGACGTTTCCGGCGCTACCAGGAAATGGCTGAATCGTACGCGTTCGTGCTGGACCAGCTGGGTATCCACAGCCCATGACACTGGCGTTGCCGGGCCCTGGTGGCCCGGCGACACTGTGTGCTGCTGGCTGCGCGCAGCCTGGCATCGGGAATCGGTATCCTTGTCGTCATGAGCCTGTCCGAACGTCCAGCAGTCCGTGATGCCCAGCCGCCCGGCCGCCCGGTCCGCTTCAGATGGGCATGGTGGCTGCTGGCGTACGCCAGTCTGGGTACCGGCATTGTCGGCATCTTTGTTCCGGGACTGCCGACGACGGTCTTCATCCTGATATCGGCATGGGCCGCTTCGCGCGGGTCCGAGCGCCTGCACAATTGGCTCCTGCAGCATCCGCGCTTCGGCCCGGCCATCCGCAACTGGCAGGCGCACGGCGCGGTAAGCCGCCATGGCAAGTGGATGGCGACGATCACCATGGCGGTATGCGCGGGCATCATGCTGTGGTGCGTGCCGGTGGCCTGGGTGAAATGGCTGTCCATCGGCAGCATGACCGTGGTGGCGATCTGGCTGTGGACACGCCCGTTGCCGCCGGCGTCCTGAATACACGGGATGTCGCGCGGCACCTGCCGTGTAGAGCGGGGCTCTGCCCCGCTGCGCGGTAATGCCCTCAGCCGGGCAGAGCCCGGCTCTACGACACCTGCGGCAATGCCTCAGCCGGGCAGAGCCCGGCTCTACGACGCCTGCCGGTATGCCCGCCCGGCACTACGCGATTGGCGGTGACGCGACGGAAAGCCGGCAGTGGCTATACTCGGGGCATGAAGAATCCCCACCGACATCTGATCCTGATTTCGCTGGCAGCATCCACGCTGCTGTTCCTCAGTGCCTGCGGCAACAAGGGCCCGCTGGTCATGCCACAGCAGCCGGTACCGGTGGAAGAGGTCGTCGAGCCGGTCGATGCGCCGGCGGCCGACGACGGCCAGCAGGACCAGGACACGCCGCCGCCCGCCACACAGGACGGCGATGCTGGCAATCCAGCCAGCGTTCCGGATCCTGTTTCGCCGGAAATCGACGATGCGGTCGACGATGGGAATGAATAACGCGGTGCAGGGAATGTTTCGCTTCAGCAAGATGCACGGCGCCGGCAACGACTTCGTGATGATGGATCTGCGTGACGGCGGCATGCCGCCATCGCCTGCGCTGGCAGCACGCCTGGCCGATCGCCACACCGGCGTCGGTTGCGACCAGATCATCACCATCGAAGCGCCACGCACAGCAGGTTCGGTGGCGTCGTACCGCATCTGGAACGCGGATGGTTCGGCGTCGCAGCAATGTGGCAATGGCGCGCGCTGCGTAGCGGCCTGGCTGGTGCGTGCCGGCGCCGTTGGCACCGCGGAACTCACCATCGACAGTCCGCTCGCCAGCCATGCGGTGCGCGACCTGGGCAACGGCCACTTCGCCGTGGAAATGGGCGTGCCCCGCTTCGAGCCGGAACATGTGCCGCTGGTGGGATTCGCGCACCCGCGCGGTGAATACCTGTTGCCGCTGCAGGGCGAGAGCGTGCGCTTCGGTGCGGTGTCGATGGGCAATCCGCATGCCGTGATCGAAGTCGGCCTGATCGATGCGGCACCGGTTGAACGCCTGGGTCCGCTGCTGCAGCAGCATGCGTCCTTCCCGGAATCGGTGAATGTCGGCTTTGCGCAGGTGGTCGAACCGGACCACGTGCGCCTGCGCGTCTACGAGCGTGGCGTAGGGGAGACACTGGCCTGTGGCAGTGGCGCCTGTGCCGCGGCGGTATCGTTGATGCAGCGCGGCCGCCTGGCGAAGGATGCGCGCGTCAGCCTGCCCGGTGGCGAACTGCGTATCCAGTGGCAGGGCGACGGGCACCCCGTGGTGATGTCCGGGCCAACGGCATTCGTCTTTGAAGGGGAGTGGTGTGCATGAGTGCAACCCAGGAAAAACTTGCAGGACATGAGGTCGCCGCCTGGCTGCGTCGCCATCCGGACTTCCTCAAACAGTTCCCGGACCTGGCGCTTACCCTGGTGGTGCCGCGCGATGATGGTCCTACCGCGTCGTTGGCCAGCTACCAGCTGGACGTGCTGCGCGACAAGAACCGCGAACTCTCGCGGCGCCTGGCCGAGCTGTCTTCCACGGCGCAGGTCAACGAGCGGCTGGCGGTACGCACGCATCAGCTCACCCTGGCACTGATGAAGCAGGACAACGCCGCCGATACGCTGCGCGCGATGGCCGCGTCGCTGGAAGAAGATTTTGCCGGCGACCTGGTACGGCTGGTGGTGCACGCGCCGGTTGCCGGGCTGGAAGAGGCGCCCTGGCTGCAGGTCATCGCCGCCGACAGCCCGCTGCTTGGCCCCTTCCGCGACTGCCTGAAGGAAGGCGAGCCATTGTGTGGCCGGCTGCAGCCGGAAAAGAACGCGGTGCTGTATGGCGCGCGTGCCGGGGAAGTCCAGACCACTGCGCTGCTGCCGCTGCCAGGCACCGGGCTGATCGCGGTGGGCAGCCACGACGCCAATCGTTTCTATCCCGGCATGGGCACGCTGTTCCTGCGCATGATGGGTGAGGCGCTGGCGGTTGCGTTGCGGCGTTTCGCCCCCCACGCAGCGGGCGATGAACGGCAGGGCTAGTCCATCGTGAGTGTCGATGCCATCCCGGCGTTCCTGCAATACCTGGCGGTGGAGCGTCGGATGTCCGCGCATACGCTGGATGCCTACCGGCGCGATCTGCTGGCGTTGCAGCAGTGGGCGCAGGCGCGCGATGCCGGCGTGGACGCGCTGGATGCCGGGCAGCTGCGTGCGTTCATTGCCGATGAGCATCGCCGCGGTCTGTCGCCGAAAAGCCTGCAGCGCCGATTGTCGGCCTGCCGGGGGTACTACGCCTGGCAGCTCAGGCACGGGCGGCTGGCAGTCGATCCGACGCTTGCCCTGAAGGCACCGCGTGCGCCGCGTCGTCTGCCCCAGGTGCTGGATGCCGACGAGGCAGTGCAGCTGGTTGAGCTGCCGACCGACGGTGAGCTGGGTCGGCGCGACCGCGCGCTGCTGGAACTTTTCTATTCCTCGGGACTGCGCCTGAGCGAACTGTGCGCCTTGACCTGGCGGGATGTCGATTTCGAGACCGGCCTGGTGAACGTGCTTGGCAAGGGCAACCGCCAGCGCCGCGTGCCGTTCGGGCGACCCGCACGCCAGGCCCTGCTGGAGTGGCGGGCAGAGACGCCCGGCACGGCAGGTGCGCCGGTGTTTCCCGGGCGTAACGGCCCCATCAGCCAGCGTGCGGTGCAGATACGCATCAAGCAGCTCGCACAACGCCAGGGCCTGTTCAAGCACGTGCATCCGCATATGCTGCGGCACAGTTTCGCCAGTCATATCCTGGAATCCTCCGGTGACCTGCGCGGGGTGCAGGAACTGCTGGGGCATGCCGATATCGCGACCACACAGATCTATACCCATCTGGATTTCCAGCACCTGGCCAAGGTGTACGACGCGGCGCATCCACGCGCGAAGCGTCGCGGTTCAGGCGATACCGGAACCGGTCAGTAACCGTCGTCGCATATGGGCATGGGCGACGCGTGCGGCTTGCCGCTGCATGTGACGCCATCCGCTATCCGACGACGCCGGTTGTCGCGATGCGCGACGACAAACGCGAAGTGCTTCGAAGGGGTGTCGGCAGTGCCGCAGGTGCGCGCCATCGTGGGTCCGGCGGCTATATGTTCATGTCTTCACGACCGCGCCTGTCCGGCGTCCTTCTCCGGCAGGCATCAAGGAAACCGCCAATGAAAGCCGCCCTCCTCTCGATGCTCATCGTCTCATCCGCCGCTGTGCCGGCACATGCACAGCAGGGAACGTTGACCTTCTCCGGCCAGGTCGTCAGTGACACCTGTGTCGTGCAGCCCATCGGCAACGGGCCCATCAACGGTGGCGATTTCACCGTGATGCTGCCGAGCATCAGCCGTTACTCGCTGGTCAGTGCCGGGCAACGCGGTGCGGCCATTCCGTTCCACGTGGTGGTCGGATCGGGCGCGCAGCCATGCGAACAGAAGAACGTGCAGGCGCTGTTCCAGAATGTTGGCGACAACAACGCCGCCGGCCGCCTGGACAACCAGGGGACGGCGACGAACGTGGATGTGGTGGTGCAGAACGAAGATCGTGAGGATATCGATCTGAACGACAACACCAATTCGCAACAGGTCCCGATCGATCACACCGGCATCGGTGTGCTGTCCTGGTTCGCCAGCTACCACGCCACCGGCGCATCCACGCCTGGCACGGTGGCCGCGCGCGTGCAGTACGTGCTGGTATATCCCTGAGGACGACCGGGTGGCAATGCTGAACGTCGGCCTGCCATCGTGACTTGATCGCCGCCGGGACTGGCCCCATGTCGTTGCGGACAGCCTCCCGGAGCGACCATGGACCCCAGCCAGAATCCCAACGTTTTCCACGCCACCACCATCGTCTGCGTAAGGCGTGGCGAGCATGTGGCCATTGCCGGCGACGGCCAGGTAACGCTCGGCCATACGGTGATGAAGGGCAACGCACGGAAGGTGCGTCGGCTGGGCCGGGACGGCCAGGTGCTGGCCGGTTTCGCCGGCGCCGCCGCCGATGCGTTCACCCTGTTCGAACTGTTCGAAGCCAAGCTCGAGAAGCATGGGCAGCTGCAGCGCGCCGCGGTGGAGCTTGCCAAGGACTGGCGTACCGAACGTCGTCTGGGCAAGCTGGAAGCGCTGCTGGCGGTGGCCGACAAGGACACCTCGCTCATCATCAGCGGTACCGGCGATGTGATCGAACCCGAAGACGGAATCATCGCCATCGGTTCCGGTGGATCCTATGCGTTGTCGGCCGCGCGCGCGTTGATGGCGCATACCGAACTTGATGCACGCACGATCGCCAGCGAGGCCATCGGTATCGCTGGTGACATCTGCATCTACACCAACCGCAACGTGGTGGTGGAGGAGCTGTGAGGTGTCGATGGCCGTTGGTCGTCAACGCCGCCGGCCCGGCCTGTATTCCTGGTTGCCGGCCAGAGGCCGGCACTACCGTGACGTTGCCGGTCGGTGGCCGGCATCGCCGATAACCCATCCGTGAGCCTATCCATGTCGCAGAAGATCGAAGTTTCCTCCGCCACCATGACCCCGCGCGAAATCGTGCAGGAGCTGGACCGGCATATCGTTGGCCAGCACGATGCCAAGCGCGCCGTTGCCATTGCCCTGCGCAACCGCTGGCGCCGCATGCAGCTGCCGGCCGAACTGCGTGATGAAGTGATGCCCAAGAACATCCTGATGATCGGGCCCACCGGCGTCGGCAAGACCGAGATCGCCCGCCGTCTGGCGACGTTGGCAAAGGCGCCGTTCGTGAAGGTGGAAGCCACCCGCTTCACGGAGGTCGGCTACGTAGGCAAGGATGTCGAGCAGATCATCCGCGATCTTGCCGATACCGCCGTCAAGCTCTACCGGGAACAGGCCAAGGCACGCGTGCGCAACCAGGCCGAGGAACGCGCCGAAGACCGCATCCTGGATGCGCTGCTGCCGCGCCGCAGCGGCGGCATCGGTTTCGATCCGGAGGCCGCGCGCAACGAACCATCCGCGCAGGACAATGAAACCCGCATCAAGTTCCGCCGCATGTTGCGCAATGGCGAGCTGGATGACCGCGAGATCGAACTGGATATCGCCGCCAACGTCAGCATGGACATCATGACGCCGCCGGGCATGGAGGAAATGGGCCAGCAGCTGAAATCCATGTTTGCCAACCTGGGCGGTGCGAAATCGAACAAGCGCACGCTGGCGATCAAGGCGGCACGGCCGTTGCTGGTGGAGGAAGAAGCCGGCAAGCTGGTCAATGAAGACGATGTACGCGTGGCCGCTATCGAGGCATGCGAACAGCACGGCATCGTGTTCATCGACGAAATCGACAAGGTCGCCAAGCGCGGGGACAATGTGGGCGGCGGCGATGTATCGCGCGAAGGCGTGCAGCGCGACCTGCTGCCGCTGGTGGAAGGCTCCAACGTGTCCACCAAGTACGGCACGGTGAAGACCGACCACATCCTGTTCATCGCCTCCGGCGCGTTTCACCTGGCCAAGCCCAGCGACCTGATCCCCGAACTGCAGGGGCGTTTCCCGATACGCGTGGAGCTTGGCGCGCTCACCAAGGATGACTTCGTGCGCATCCTCACCGAGCCGAAGGCTGCACTTACCAAGCAGTACGAGGCGCTGCTGGCTACCGAAGGCGTCAAGGTGAACTTCACCGAAGAGGCGGTGGACCGCCTTGCCGGTATTGCCTTCCAGGTCAACGAACGCCAGGAGAACATCGGTGCCCGCCGCCTGCATACGGTGCTGGAGCGGTTGCTGGATTCGCTCAGCTACGAAGCGCCGGATCGTGATGGCGAAACCATCGCCGTCGATGCTGCCTACGTGGACAAGCACCTGGGCGAACTGGTCAAGGACCCGGACCTGAGCCGCTATATCCTGTAACCCACGAGGCCGCCGCAAGGCTGCCTTTCTGCAGGATCAGCCGGGTCCGATGGTCGCGGGCGCGATGCATGCCTACCCTCGCCGGAGAAGCGCGCCATGCCGGGCGACGCAGCCCGGAGAATCGCATGTACGTCCGAATGATCACGCTGGCAGGTCTGCTGCTGGCAACGGCCGGGAATGGCCACGCGCAGACCACCGTCAATTTTTCCGGCAATCTGCTCTCCACGACGTGTTCGGTGTCGGTGAGGGCCAACGGTGGCTCAGCCGGTGGCGATGGCACGGTTGTGCTCGCACCGGTGCCCTCGACCACGCTGGCCAGCACCGGCGCCCGCGCTGGCAGGCGCACCTGGCAGATCATCGTGGGCAGCGCCGCCGAGCCGTGCCTGGCGCCACGGGTGCAGGTGGGCTTTCGCAACGCAGGCAATGTCAACGCGCAGGGCAGGTTGAGCAACACCGGAACGGCGGGGAACGTGGATATCGTGCTCAGCAACGCCGAGGTGGGTGCGGGTGCTCCGGATATCGATCTGGCCACCAATGCCAATTCCCAGGTGCGCGACATCCCGGGCACCACCCGCTGGGTGACGCTCAGCTATGCGGCCGAATACTACGCTACCGCCGCGGCCACCGGCGGTACAGTGGTGACATCGGCCCAGTACGACCTGATCTATCCATGAGGCGTTCGTCGCCTGGAGTCCACGAAGGCGTCCCGGATGGGCGCCTTCGTGCTGTCCGTGGGGCACGGCGCTGGCGCATCCCGCCTCGTGCTTTGGAATGCGTCCGCGACCGGCGCGGGTCCGGGCTGCGATACACGCTGGATTCCGGGACATAAGCGGCCCTCCTGTGCATTTCCGGCCAGCGCCCGCCGCTTGTCTGCGGCGTTCAGCCGCGTCCGATACGTGGCCGTGATGCGGTCCCGGACGATGGCGCGGCCGGCGAGGAAAAGACCTCCCCGCCGGCATTGCAGATCACTGGATGTCAAAGGAAATGCCTCATGAGAAAAATCGTCAACGCGGCGCCTTCCGTGCTGCTTGCGCTAGGGCTCGCTTCTGCGGCGCACGCGCAGAGCGGAAACATCACCTTCAACGGTGAAGTCACCTCGGTGACCTGTGAAGTCTCGTTCAACGGCGTGGTCGGCACCAATCCGTCCATCACCCTGCCTACGGTGGCCACCATCTCGTTGACCGAGGGCAACAGTGCCGGTCGTACGCCGGTGCAGGTGCACATTGGCGGCAACGACCCGGTCTGCTCCAGTGGCGCGGTAGTGCTTGCGCTCAACGCCAACCGCTCCGCGTACCTCAACAATGGGCGGCTGGCCAACATGGCGCTGGCCGCTCCGGGCACCAGTGCGGTGGTGGGCCTGCGCGATGCCCAGGACACACTGATAGACCTGGCTGCGGGTTGGGCATCGCCGGTGGCCGCAGGCAGCGGCAATGGTTCGGACATCACCTTCTATGCGGAGTACTACGCCGAAGGTGGTGATGCCGTTGCCGGCCTGTTCCAGGCGCCACTGGAATACACGCTGGTGTACCCGTAAACCGAACCATCACCGGCGACCCTCCTGACGCCCCCTTCCGGTGGGCTCCGTGAGACCGTCCATCCGGCATTTCCGGTGCCGGACGGCGTTTTTAATCCACGTCCGATTATCGCTGCGCGCCCCCTTGAATAGATTGGTCGGTGAGGGAAATCAACCTCCTTCCGGCCGACATCGAACGCAAGACCGGATCGTGCCGTGTCTTCAATCCAACCCAACATCAAAGGACTTTCCATGAGCAAGCTTGCCATCGCCCTGTCGGCCGCCCTGGCCCTCGGTGCTTCCGCCCCGGCCTTCGCGCAGAGCGGCACCATCACCTTCAACGGTGAAGTCACCGCCACCACCTGCGAGGTCGCCTTTCCGGGCACCGGTGGCTCGGCCACCGATCCGGTCGTCACCCTGCCGACCGTGGCCACCACCTCGCTGGGCACCGCTGGCAACACCGCCGGCAAGACGCCGGTCACCGTGCAGATCGGCACCGCGGCCAAGCCGTGCGCCGGCAACAGCGTCGCGCTGGAGCTGAACCCCAACCGCAATGCCGACCAGGCCAACGGCCGCCTGAACAACACCGATGCCACCGGCGCCACCAATGTCCAGGTTGCCCTGCGTGATGCCAACGATGCCGAGATCAACCTGTCGGCTCCGTGGGCCTCGCAGCGCGTGTCGCTGGCCACCGGCGTAGCGGAAGTGGAATTCGCTGGCGAGTACTACGCCACCGGCGCGGCTACCGCGGGTGCCGTGTCGTCCAACGTGCAGTACACCCTGGACTACAACTGATCGCCTGACCGCATCGGTTGAATCCTGACGTACTGGTCGGGGCCCCAGTGCCCCGGCCTCCAACCGGCCAATCGGCCATCGCTGGAGTGACCCATGAACCTGTCCCGCATCGGATTTGCATGTCTTGCAGTGGTAAGTGCCCTGTTCGCCAGTGCCTCGGCCGACGCACAGGTGATCGTACACGGCACCCGGCAGATTTTTCCCGGCAACCAGCGTGAGATCACCGTGCGTGTGGAGAACGTTGGCCAGCGGGCATCGCTGGTCCAGGCGTGGACTGACGACGGCGACAAGCTGGCGGGGCCGGAGGAGGCGAAGACGCCCTTCGTGCTGCGACCGCCGGTGTTCCGGCTGGATGCCGGCAAGAGCCAGGCGCTGCGCGTGCTGCTGGCGGGCAATGACCTGCCGCAGGACCGCGAGAGCATCTTCTGGCTCAACGTACTCGACATCCCACCGTCGCCCCGCGAAGGCGAAATATCCACCGGAAACTTTCTGCAGTTCAGCCTGCGCACACGCATCAAGCTGATCTACCGCCCCAAGGGTCTGGATGCTGCAGCCTCGGCGCCGCAGAAGCTGCAGTGGACGCTGGTGCCGGCGAAGCAGGGCTGGGCGCTGCAGGCCACCAATCCCACGCCGTACTACGTCCACTTTGCCAGGCTCGGCCTGCGGGTGAAGGGCGTGGATCATGCCGCAACCGATCCACAGATGATCGCGCCACTGGGCAGCGAAATCTATCCGCTGCAGGACCTTTCGGCACGGCCGGCAGGCGGAAACGTGCAGTTCGAGTTCCTCAACGACCAGGGCGGCAATGTCGCTCAATCGGTGCCGTTGAACTGAAGCAATGACGGCGCCGCCACAGGCGCCGCCCTTTCCATTTCGTCGCACCTGCCGGGACGCGTGCCGGGCAGGGCGGCTCCGTGCCCCGTTGGAGACAGTCATGCCGTCCCGTCGTCTCTCATCGCCTGCTGTGCGGCCGTGTCGCCTGGCGTCGGCCGTGGTGGCCGCGTTGCTGCCGGCGGTGGCCTGCGCGGCGCCGAACGTGGAGTTCAATCCGCAGTTCCTGCAGGGCGAGCAGGCGGGAAGCCTGGACCTGACCCGCTTCGAGCGCGGTGAAGACCTGCCGGGCACCTACAGCGCGGATATCCGCGTCAACGGTGTGATCGTCGCCAGGCGCGAGGTGGAACTGCGCGCCGACGACAACGGCGAGGTATCCATCTGCCTGTCGCCGCAGGTCATGCAGGTGCTGGGCGTGGACCCGGCGCGGCTGCCGCGGGAGGATGCGGCCGATGCCACCGGGGAGGCACTCAAGCCGCTGCCGGATACGGCGTTCTGTGATGCCTTGTCGCATTACGTTCCCGATGCGACCGTGCGTTTCGATGCCGGCGAACAGCTGCTGGACATCGGCATTCCGCAGGCCTATCTCGCGCGTGATCCGCGCGGCTGGGTCAGCCCGGAACTGTGGGACGAGGGCATCGACGCCGCGCTGCTGGGTTACAGCATCAGCCATCAACGCATGCGTGGCAATGGTTATGCGCGCCAATCCACCACCGCCATGCTCAATGCCGGCGTCAACGTCGGCGCGTGGCGCCTGCGCCACGATGGCTATCTTTCCCAATCCAGCGAGGCCGGCACGAAGTATCGTGCAGGACGCACGTATGCGCAGCGTTCCATCGGTTCCTGGGGTGTCGATTTCCTGGTCGGCGAATCCACCACGCGCGGTGACCTGTTCGAGGGCGTGAACTTCCGTGGCGTTGGACTGTCCACCGATCCGCGCATGCTGCCCGATTCGCAGCGTGACTACGCGCCGGTGGTGCGCGGCGTGGCGCAGACCAACGCACGTGTTCTGATCCGCCAGCATGGACAGGTGCTCTACCAGACCAACGTGGCGGCGGGTCCCTTCGAGATCAACGATCTGTACGGAACGGCCTACGCCGGCGATCTGGACGTGGAAGTGGTCGAGGACGACGGCCGCGTGCAGCGTTTCACCGTGCCCTTTGCGGCGGTACCGCAGTTGTTGCGTGCTGGCCAGCAGCGTTTCTCGTTCACCGCCGGTACCTTGCGCGATGACTGGATGCATGATCAGCCGGCATTCCTGGAGGCCACACTGCGTCGTGGCAGCAGCAACCGGTTCACCGGCTATGGCGGGCTTACCGCAAGCGACGGCTATCAGGCGGTGCTTGCCGGTGGTGCGCTCAATACGCGCCTGGGTGCGTTCTCGGGCGATGTAACGGTCGCACGAACCCGGCTGCCGGGCGAACTGGCGGGCTTCGGCCGCAGCATGCAGGGCCAGTCCTACCGGCTCAGTTACAGCAAGAGCATCGCGGCCACCGATACCACGCTTTCGATGGCGGCCTATCGTTACTCCACCGATGGTTATCTGACCCTCAACGAGGCCGGGCGCATGCGCCAGGAGCTCGCATCGGGCGGCGATGGCCACCTCGTCGCGCGCCAGCGCAGCCGCATGGAGCTGATCGTCAACCAGCAGCTTGGCGAGCGCGGGGGTTCGTTGTACGCCAGCGGCAGCAGCATCGACTACTGGAACCTGGACCGGCGGCGGACCAATTTCGCTATCGGCTATTCCAACGCCATCGGCGTGGCCAGCTACAGCGTTTCCGCGCAGCGCAGCCTGGAGCGCACGCTGGGTGGCAGCGCTGCACGCGAAGGGACCAGCCTGTACTTCAACCTGACCGTGCCGCTGGGCGCGCGCCCCTCCGCGCCGCGCCTGAATGCTGCCCTGAGCCGCCGTGGTGACGGCCGCGATGACCTGCGGGCGGGCATCACCGGCAACTTCGGTGAACAGCGCCAGGGCAGCTACAGCGCCGCCGCCAGTCGCTACAGCGGCCAGGGCAACAGCTACGATGCCGGCATCAGCTACCAGGCGCCGATGGCCAACGTCACTGCCGGCTACAGCCATTCGCCGGGCAGCCGTGGCCTGAGCCTGGGAGCGAGCGGCGGCGTGGTCGCGCATCGCGATGGCGTGGCGTTCTCGCAGCAGATGGGCGATACCATCGCGCTGGTGCAGGTGCCGGACGCCGCCGGTGCGATGATCGGCAGCACGGTAGGCGTGAAGACCAATGCACATGGTTACGCCGTGGTGCCTTACATGACGCCATTCCGGCGCAACGAAGTCACCATTGATCCACGCGGCCTGCCGCTGGATGTGGAACTGAAGACGGCATCGGTGGTCGGTGTGCCCACCGCCGGAGCGGTGGTGAAACTTGTGGTGCCCACCAGCAGCGGCCGTAGTGCCCTGATCGAAGCGCCGCTGGTCGATGGCAGCCCGCTGCCGTTCGGTGTGGACGTGTACGATGAGGCCGGTGAGGTGGTGGGCGTGGTTGGCCAGGCCAGCCGGCTGTGGGTCCGCGGGATCGAGGAGAAGGGACAACTGACCGTGCGCTGGGG